>DATBRP010000018.1:0-19833 GCA_036560245.1 Hyphomicrobium sp. | reverse complement strand
CACTCGAGCATGGGGTGTGCGTGCGGATGGGAGCATGCCGGGCCGCCAGCGATATCGGCGCGCCTGGGGATCCCTGCCGGCCGCGAGAGGTCCTCCAATCAGGTGAGGTACCGCGGTTCAACTCCCGCTCCAACGCG
Organism: Hyphomicrobium sp.; assembly: GCA_036560245.1. Classification (GTDB taxonomy): domain Bacteria; phylum Pseudomonadota; class Alphaproteobacteria; order Rhizobiales; family Hyphomicrobiaceae; genus Hyphomicrobium_B. The sequence goes on along the minus strand of DATBRP010000018.1, from coordinate 19,696 downwards.
AGATGCACGGGAGGATGGTGGGTTCACGGCTCGAAAGAAGGTTCGCCTTCTTTCAGGTTGTTGAACGGCTTCGATTACCGGTTCGGCCGCTGCGAAGTCGTGGCCAAGACTTGGCATTGTCACGGGGCGGCGAAGGCTGCATCCGAACTACAACATGACAAGAGCGTGAGGCCCCGCCGTCCCGTCCCTTGTTTCGTTTGCGATCGGCGACTCCGCTACGCGGAGCCGGCCGCCGATCGCGTTTGCTCTTTTTCGTCATCCTCGAACGGGCGAGCCTGCGAGACTGTTCGGGGATCCAGCGTAAGAAGTGCCGAAGGCACGATATTGCAAAAGAGTCTTGCGCTGGATCCCCGGACTTCGACGCGGCGAGGCCGCGCTCGTCCGAGGATGACGAGGTTCTTGTTCAACTCACTACTGCCCAGGGCCTTTGCTCGCCGCCTCCGCCTGAGCGATCCTCTTTCCCATCTCCGCTTTGACAGCGTCGAGGTTGAAGCTCGCGCCGCGCTGCATCGGCGGGAATTCTAAGAACGTCTGAAGTGCTTTGCCCATGACCTGCTGGACGAACACGAAGCGCCAGAATTGGAACTTGAACCAGTCGAAGTATTGCTGGCCGCCTTCTTTCGTGCCGTTGTTCGGCCAGCCAGTGCGCTCGAACGGATCCAGGCGCAGGTTCGTGATGTAAGGCACGTCGGGGCGGGTTTTTTCGCCCAACCAGCCGTCGGGTTGGTCGATGAAACGGAACTTATAGTCGTCGATGCGTACCGCACCGACCGTGCTTTCACCGAGATAGAATATCTCGTGGCGCGCGGAGGGCCCTTTGCCGGTGATGCACTCCATCTGATTGTAGCCGTCGAGATGGTTCTTGTAGGTCCGGTCGCCGATCTGCTTACCCTTCAGCAGTTCTTCGACGATGTTCGGATTGCCGGCCGCCGCCGCGAAGGTCGGCAACCAGTCGAGACCGGAGAAGAGTCCATTCTGTATCGAGTCTGCGGCCACATGGCCGGGCCAGCGAAGGATCGCTGGCACGCGGAAGCCGCCTTCGAGCACCGTTCCTTTGGATTGCGCGAACGGCGTCTGACCGCCATCGGGCCATGTGAAGACTTCGGTGCCATTGTCGGTGGTGAAGACGACGATGGTGTTGTCGTCAACGCCCATGTCTTTGATCTTCTTCATGACCAGACCGATGTCGTCGTCGAGCTGAGCCATGCCGGCTTCTTCTTCCGACCACCCGTTCTCCGACGTGCGCATCGCTTCGTACTTTGGAGATAGATGCGTGACGATGTGCATGCGCGTCGGATTGAGCCAGACAAAGAACGGCTTGCCGTCCTTTTTGGCTTTATCCATGAATTGGATGGCGAACTCGCGAATCTCGTCGTCCACCGTTTCCATGCGCTTCGGATAAAGCGTGCCGGCATCTTCGATCTTCTGCTTGCCGACCTTGCCCCAACGCGGCATCTCCGTCGGATCGTCGACGTTGGTGGCCCAGCTGTGGACCATGTTGCGCGGGCCAACGACATTCAACAGGTTCTGCGGATAGTTGGGATGCGCCGGGTCTTCCATCGCATCGAGATGATACAGGTAGCCGAAGAATTCGTCGAAGCCGTGAACGGTGGGCAGAAACTCGTTCTTGTCGCCAAGGTGGTTCTTGCCGAACTGGCCGGTGGCGTAGCCCATCGATTTCAACACCGTCGCGATGGTCACAGCCTCCGCCGGGAGGCCGACGGATGCGCCGGCCTGGCCGACCGTGGTCATGCCGGTGCGGATCGGCAGTTCCCCGGTGATGAAGTTCGCGCGACCCGCCGTGCAGCTTGCTTCGGCATAGTAGTCGGTGAACAGCATGCCTTCCTTGGCAAGCTTGTCGAGGTTGGGCGTGCGGCCCGCCATCAAGCCCCTATGATAGGCACCGATATTCCACATACCGATGTCGTCACCCATGATGACGAGGATGTTGGGCGGGCCGCTACGCGGTGCCGTTGCTGCGGGTTGCGGCTGTTGAGCCTGCGCGGTCGTCGCTCCCGTCGCGCTCAATGCGAGGAGCGATGCACTGCTGAGCAGAACATTTCTGCGATCTAATGCAATGTCGGTTGACGGATCTTGTGCGTCTTTCTCTTCGGTCGGCATGGCGGCGTCCTTTCTGGGTCATCGTCTCCTTCCCCCAGTTGCGTGCCCGTGACGTCCTACTTTCCTCAACGCTCTCGGCAGCGCTCGGAAAGCGATACAGTTCCGGCGGGTGCTCCCGATCAACTCCAAGCAGGAGTGCCTGAAGGCCAAGAAAATGAGTAGGGCGTGCTTTCGAATGTTGCCGTCTTCAACAGTGCGCGCGCAGAAAAATCGGCGAGCGCTTGAAATTTATTTAAACGTAAAAAGAGAAACTAAAGCGCAATAACGAAACCGCTTGAAAAGTGCGCGCGGTATGTAAATGCGTCAATGGATTTTCGAGGTTAATAGAGCAAACAGAAGTCGTAAGACGACATCTGCACTTCGTTCAGGAACCAGCGTCGATCGATGGAATTCGATGTTGGCTCCTAAACCAAATCAAACGTTCGTCGCTAACCCTTTCCGCAACTCCAACGCCGAAACTTATCCCCTCTCTCGCGTACGACCGCATACTCCCTCTCGTCCCGCCGCGACCCCGCGCGTGCGGCCGGCTCCCCGCAGGGGAGTCGCGAGCGCCAACAAAAAAACCGAAGTTAAACCCCTCAATCAGCCAGCGAGAGAAACTCCTGCCGTGTCAAAGGATCGTCGCGGAAACAACCGAGCATGCGGCTCGTCACAAGATCGGTGCCGGGCTGATGCACGCCGCGTGTTGTCATGCAGTGATGGGTCGCCTTGACGATCACGCCGACGCCCTTCGGCTTCAGGACTTTTTCGATCGTATTGGCGATCTGCGCCGTCATCTTTTCCTGGATCTGCAACCGTTTCGCATACGCTTCGACGACACGCGCGAGTTTGCTGATGCCGACGACACGCCCTTGCGGGATATACGCCACCCAGGCGCGCCCGACGATCGGCGCCAGATGATGCTCGCAATGGCTCTCGAACCGGATGCCGCGAAGCACGACCATTTCGTCGTAGCCTTCGATCTCCTCGAAGGTTTTCTGCAACATCAGCTCCGGGTCTTGGCGATAGCCCGCAAAGAATTCCTCGAAGGCGCGGGATACGCGGGCCGGTGTTTCGACGAGGCCGGGCCGATCCGGATCGTCGCCGGCCCAACGAATGATGGTCCGGAATGCTGCTTCGACGTCGGAGCGATCGAGCCCGTCGTCGTGGCGCTCGGTCCGCAAGCGCGGGTTCAATGGCGTCACCAATGCATCCACGAGTTCGTCTCCTGTGTTTCGATTGCAAACCTATTTGCCGACGACCTGAACCGTGCCGGTCATGTCCGGATGGAAGCGGCAGAAATAATGCGTCGTGCCCACGTGATCGAACTGCAAGCGCGCGGATTTTCCGGCGCCGATCACCACGTCCCAGCCGCCATCCTTCGCCGTCGCGGTGTGATCGACGAAGTCGTTGTTCACCCACTCGACCGTATCGCCGGGTTTGATCGTGATCTCACCCGGCGAGAAGGCCATGTCGTTGATTTGAACTCGAACGATCTCGCCCGCGGTTGCGACGCGCACAGCCGCCATCGGCAACAGCGCAAGAATGACCGCGCAGTATATTGCTGTTCGCATCGCGATGATCCGCTACTTCAGTTCGCTTGCCAGATGCTCGGCGTGAGCCAGGTGCCCCTTGAAGATTTTGAGACCAGTCTTCAGCAGGCCTTTCAGTTCGCCATTCGACGCCGAAGGGATGAGCGTCGTTTCGAGCGCGCCGTCCACGGTTTTGTGGAAGGCCACTTCGTTGTCGACGTAGGCTTTGTCGAATGCCGCGCCTGACAGCTTGTTCAACTCCGCGCTCTTTTTCTCGGCCTGTTCAGTCAGACCCTTGCTCGTGGCGTTGTCCTCGGGCGTAACGTTGAGCTTTTTGACCAGCGCCAGCGCCTTGTCGTTCACGGCTTGATGGTCGCGCACCATATCGTCGGCAAACGCGCGTACGTCCTTGTTTTGAGATTTCTGCAAGGCCAGTTTCGCCGCCTTGATGTCAATGTCGCCGGCCGTATATGCGATGTGCGCGATCTGCGGATCGGTTGGCTTGTCGGCCGCGAACGCCGGCGTCGTCAGCATCGCTATCGCAAACGCAACGGCCAAGCCGCTCGATGGAATGTAGTGCATGGGTATTTCCTCCGCGCTTTCGAGCCGCCATCGGCTCTGTGTCTCACGAAGGATTGGATGCGTCTCCGCAACAAAGGTTCCCGAGGTCAGCTCAAATTGAGCCGCGCTACGACCGCATTCGTCACGCGTTCGCAGCGTTTTCCTTCGAATGGGAAGACGTCGCTGAAGAAGGAGCCGATGTGCTCTTCGAGCGAAGACTTGAGCAGACCGCGAGCTCGATGCAGGCGCGTTTTCACGGTTTCCGGACGGATGCCGAGGAGATCGGACGTTTCCTCGATGCTGAGGCCTTCGATGGCGCGAGCAACGAGAACGGTGCGAAATTCGTCGGGCAGCTTATCGATGGCGCGTTCGATAAGCCGGCAAATTTCACGTTGCGACACTGCGCGCTCAGGATCCACCGGCTGCTGTCCAGATAGAGGAAATGGAATGATGTCCGCCTTCGGTTCGAGCGGCAGATCGCGTTGCGCGACGGGCGCCTCGGTTCGACGGCGCTGGCATTGCAAGGCTTCGTTCAAGACGATGCGCGTAAGCCATGTGGCGAGACTCGATTCTCCGCGAAATTCTGAAATCGCCGAGAAGGCGCGAAAATACGCCTCCTGCAGCACGTCTTCCGCATCTCCGTCGTCGCGCACGATACTGCGTGCAACGCGGTAGAGGCGACGATTGTGCACTTGGATGATTGCGCGAACGGCAGATTCTTCCTTGCGCGAGGCACGCCGGATGAGATCGGCTTCCGCCAATTTTGCGTCCCTGTCGGTTCTCGTTTGAGCCATGGTTACTGCCTCTCGCCCAGCCTGGGTGCGATATTGGATGCACGGCGTCAGAAAACGTTCCCGAAAAGGCAGTTCGGGCGCTCCTCGGGGTGGCGTTGGGCGCAAATCCGGAGGCGCCGCCGATCAATGCACCCTGATTTCGGTGCCGACCAGCCGCAATTCCGCGGGACGGATCAGCTTCGAATGCGCAACGGTGACGCGGAAAAGTTTGCCGTCGAGCTTGGCGACCCAGAAATCGAGGAACGATTTGAGCTTGGGGAAGCGTGGCGCGGAGTCGTACTCCTGCCAGATGTAGCTTTGCAGAAGTGACGGATGGTCCGGAAGCCGGTAGAGGATTTCGGCGGTCGTCAAACTGAAGCCGGCGAGTTGGGCTTTGAACCCGCTGTCGATAGACGTTTCTCTTTCGGACACGTTGGCAATCTCCCCTTCGATGCAGAGTGATTGGCGCCCTCCCGAATGACGAAGATCGAACGAGATTCGTTCCCTGTCCATAGGCAATCCGGACGAGTACGGATTGCTAGCAAACGATTAAATCGAGTGCTCACTACCGCCCGCTCGCAATGTTCGAAGCCCGCTCTGTTTGAAGAATGAGTCACGATGCTTGAAACCGCGCTGAAAAGCCTGACGACGTTTTTCGCAACGATCGGTCCGATCGAGGCGGCGGTGTTGTTTGCAACATTGACGCCGAAAATGCCCCGCGCCGAGCGTCAGGCGATTGCGGTGCGCGCGACGTTGATTGCGTCGGGCATCCTGGCGTTTTTTACGCTGCTCGGCGGACCGATCCTGAACCAGCTCGGCGTTTCGCTCGCTGCATTGCAGACGGCTGGCGGCGTGATCCTGGTTATGATCGCGCTCGACATGATCTTCGCTCGGCCGGGCGGGGCGATCAAATTAACGCCGCCCGAGGGTGCCGAAGCGCAGTCGCGCGATGACCTCGCCGTTTTTCCGTTGGCAACGCCGCTGCTCGCTGGACCCGGTGCGATGAGCGCCGGAATTCTGCTCGCTGCAAACGCGCACGGCGAGCCGCTCGGCCTCGTGATCGTCACCGCGTCGCTCGCATGTATTATGATCGTGACGCTGGCACTTCTGTTGCTCGCACAGGAACTCAATCGTTTGCTTGGCATCACCGCGCAACGCGTGTTGATCCGGGTCTTCGGAATCCTGTTGGCCGCGATTGCCGTGCAGGCGCTTTTCAACGGCATCAGAGCATCAGGCCTGATCCCCGGCATAAACTCCTAACGAGCCAATAGAAGCGCCGCGTGATTTTTTACCCGAAGAGATTTTCGGGCGACCGTTAGGACGTCTTTAACGCCTCGATGTTTCAATCCGGCACATCGCGTTGTGTTCCATAGTGTTTCGTAGCGTTATTGAGGCGTAGTCCATGTTTGCGTTTGCCGTAGGCCGGTCGCCGGCTAAAGTCGCTCGTGCGGCGATCGCGCCGTTGCTGATGGCAGCGGCGGCGACGTGTCAGGCCGGATGCGCGTCCGATAACAATGCGTATTACGCGACGACGCCCGTGGTTGCAGCCTACTCGCGCCAAGCTGCCGCCGATGTGCAAGTCGAAGGCGACGGGCTGCCCTCGCAGCCGGCTCCTCCGGCGCGGATCACGCAAATGCCCGACTATCCCTCGCAGCCCTATAGCCGCAACTACGGCGGTCCGAACCCCGCCGCGATCGAACACGCTCCAGCCGAACCCGCAGGCCAAGTGCGCGCGCAGGCACAGGCGCAGGTACCGGCCGCAATCCCGGCTGATTTGCCGCCGGCCTTTCGCAGGCAGCTCGCCCAGGCAGGCTACGTCGTCGATTAGTGTTTGATCGCATCGCGGTCGCCGCCTCCGCGTGATATGCGGAGCCGATGTCAACCTCGGTCACGATCCGCCGCTATCTCGACGCTGCTCGCAGCGCCACGCTCGGCGACGAGATCGACGCAATTTTTTTCGAGGCGAGCAACACCAAGTCGTTCGAAAGCGACGCCGCGCGCGCGGACTTTCGTGAGCGCTGGCTCGGGCGCTATCTGAAATCCGAGCCGCAGTTCGCATATCTGGCGCTGGCTGCGTCCACCGAGGTGGTCGGGTATCTCGTCGGATCGCTTGACGATCCTGAGCCGGACGAACGGTTCCGAGATCTGGCAAAGCGCTTTCCAGCACATTTGCACGTTAACCTCGCGCCGGCATTCCGAGGCTTGGGGCTTGGCAGTCGTCTGATCGATACGTTCGTCGCTGATGCGAAACAAACGGGCGCACCGGGCGTCCACGTCGTCACCAATGCGACATCGGCCAATGTCCGCTTTTACAACCGCAACGGATTTTTCGAAGCAGGCCGCGCTGGACCGAACAAAGAACTCGTGTTTTTGGGGCGCAGGCTATGACGGAGTCGTCCGCAGCGAGCTTGCGGAAGCAAAAAGTGTCACGCGTATTGTCCTGCCGACCCGTCGGGAATACTTTTGAAAAATCCTCTCCGGCCGCCGACTAACGATTACAAACGGACGACCGGAAAGAGTTTGAGTGTGGTCTAGGGTTCGGAATTGATCTGATTAGTTGGGCAATTCAGGAAGCCGGGGCGGCACCACAAATCCGATCGGCTCCGCTTTCTTCAGAAGCGTCCGCGGATCTTCGCTGGTGCGCCGCGACTTGCCCTCAAACATCGCGCCCTGCTCGATTGAGAGGGACTGATGATAGATATCGCCTTCAACCTGGCTCGTGGTCTGAAGCATGACGCGGCGACCGTGCACGGAGCCGATGACGTGGCCGCGAACGACGACTTCGTCCGCCGAAATCCCGCCCGTAATCGTCGCGCCTTCGCCGACGACAACGTTGCTGCCGTGAATATCGCCCTCGACGATGCCGTCGACCTGCACTTCACCCTTGCAGATCAGATTGCCTGCAATCGTGAGATCGCTGCCGATCACCGAGACGGACTTCGGCATATCGGCGCGCGGCACGGAAAGATATGGCCGCGGTTGGAATGAAGGAGCGGTGTTTGCTTCGGCGGCGGATGCCGTCGTCTGCGGTTTCGACAAATCGGTTTCGGAACGGCGGAAATTCGGCAGCATCGGCAATCTTCCCTCTGACACAACTTAAGCAACAACCCGTGCCCGCCTGACCCAGCTAACCCGCACGAGAGCATTTGATTCGCTTAGCACCTCGGCCGCCCATGTTCAGCCCGGAGCCAAGCATATCCACTGCCAATCCCCAGATTTTTATACGGCCGTAGGCGATGTTGCCATAAGAGTGTGGCGGAAGATCAACGGTTCGGAATGGGAAGCCGGATTTTCGCTCAGTCTCGAAGGGCCTTGACCGCCGCGAGAACGCCCTCGGCGTGCCCGGGAACTTTGACCTTGCGCCAGCTTTTGAGCAGCTTGCCGGACGCATCGACTAAAAATGTGGAGCGCTCCACGCCCATGTATTTCCGGCCGTACATCGATTTTTCGACCCACACGCCGTAGGCTTCGGCCGCCGTTTTCGTGTCGTCCGCCAGCAGCCGGAGCGACAGCCCGTGCTTGGTTTTGAATTTTTTGTGGCTCGCGGTGCTATCGGGCGAGATGCCGACGATTTCTGCCCCGGCGTCGGCAAATTCGTCCGCTAGACAGGAGAAATCTTTGGCCTCCTGCGTGCACCCGGAGGTGTCGTCCTTGGGGTAGAAATAAACGACGACAGGCCGGCCCCTGAGCTTTGAAAGTTGGACGACCGAACCGGTGTCGTCGTGTAACGTAAAGTCGGGCGCTGAGTCACCGTCTTGGACCACCATGAAAGTGCCTTTCTTTTGTCGTTTTTGCACCTGTACCTGCCACGTTGCGCGAATGCAGGCCAGAAGGTTGGGACCTTCGCTGGCAATGGTTATTTGCCGGTTCCCGGTTTAGGCACCGGCTAAGCGGTCGTTTTTGCCGTCCGCGGGGGATTTTGAGGAGCGGCGTTGACGAAATCGGTAACCGGCGGGCGGCCCACCGAAGGGCGCCGCGCCGATCAGAACGCGCACCAATCTGCTCAGCCGCGCACGCTGACTTTGCCACAGCGCGCGGTCCCGGTATCTCCTGGTCCGCCGCCGCCCCCCGAGGGATCGATGGCGCGCAACATGCGCCGCGTCTTCGGTTGCTGCCGGATGATGTTCTATGTCGTGATGCCGCTGACGCTGCTGACGATGATGGCCGTCGGCATCCTTTACGTCCGGCTTCGGCACGGACCGATCAGTTTCGACTTCGTCGTCGCTCCAATCGAACATGGCATCAACGCTGAGCTGACGACTAGTTCCGTGAAGATCGACGGTGCGGAATTGCGGCTTGGAACTTCCGGGGAACTCGAATTCCGTTTGCGTGACGTCAGCGTTCTCGAAAGCGGCGGCGGCGACGTTGTGCTCTCGTCCCCCCTTGCGGCCGTGAATATCTCGATGGCGGCACTGATGCGTGGCCGCGTCGTGCCGAGGCGGATCGAATTGATCGACCCCATTATCGCGCTCGCCTATTCGGAAAATAGCGGGTTTGTCTTTGAACGTGCGATACCGCGTCCGGTCCCGGCGCGACCGGCAAGCGCCGCGGCAGCGGCAACCCCATCCGAACCCGTGCCTGCCTCCAACACGACCGTCGCCATTCGCACCGTTCACACGGGCCACAAAGTCAATCTGACGAAGATGCTGAGCGATTCCTCTCGACGCGCCCGTAAAAGGCTCGATGCGGCGTCCTACCTGACGGAGTTCGGCCTGTCGAATGCCACTGTCGTCGTCGACTATGAAGGTCAACGCAGTTCCTGGCGCATTAACGAGGCGAGTGTCGATTTCAATCACGCACGCAAGCGCAGCGTGATTTCCGGGCGCGCGCTCGTTGCTTCGAAACAGGGGCCCTGGGCCATTTCGTTCCTGACCGATGAAAGTGAAACGACGGACAAGCTCGAGGTCAAAGCAACAATCCGCGATCTCGTTCCCTCGACCCTTGCATCGGCCGCTCCGCCGCTCGCGCTGCTCGGGATGTTTGAATTCCCCGTTGCTGCAGACGCAACCGTCGAGCTGACGACCGCAGGCGATGTTGAAAACGGCGAACTGGCGCTGCAAGTCGGCAAGGGTCGCGCACGGCTGCCGTACCTCGTCCAGCCGATGGACGTGACGGCGGGGCTTTTCAAGCTCACGTTCGATGGCAAGAAGCGCCGCTGGGATTTACAACCGAGCCCCGTCAAATGGGCAGACGGCACGATTATGTTCTCCGGTGCGATGACCGATGTCTCGCAGGGTGACGCCCCGCCGCAATGGCAGTTTGCACTCGACGGCAAGAACGGTGTGTTCGAGGCGCCCGAGTTCAATGTTCCTCCGGTGAACATCGACAGTTGGACGGCGCATGGGTCGATCGTGCCTCGCCAGGGACGCGTCGATATCGACGAATTCCGCCTTGCCGGCGGTGGCGGCGTGGCGACGGTCAAGGCCACGACGCAGGCCGGACCGCAAGGTCAAAGCATGGCCGCGGAATTTTCCGTTTCGCCGATGCCGTTGAAAACTTTGAAGGCCCTTTGGCCGCGAGCGCTCGCAACCGGCACACGCGAGTGGGTCGGAAAGAACGTCTCCGCCGTTGATTTCAAAGGCGGGACCTTACGGTTCACCAATGGCAACGTCGGCGGCGTCGAAGCGGGAACCGTCTCGACGGAATTGGAACGCGTCTCGGCGAGCTTCCAAGCAGACAATTTCGTATTCCAACCCTTGCCGGGAATGCCGACGATCAAGGCGGCGCAAACGTTCGTCAAGTTGGCGGACAACGCGCTGGAAATCACGATTCCCGCCGCCGAGGTTACTCTGCAGGATGGGCAACGGCTCACGCTGAAGGACGGCAGCATCCGCACCGACGATGTGATGGCGCCTCGGCCGAATGGCGAAATCCGGCTTTCGGCTGCCGGAGATTTGGGCCCGTTTATCGAAACGATTCAGGGATTGCCCATTCGCGCCGTGCAGAATGCGCCGGTCCTTCCCAAATCGGGAGAAGGCAAGGTCGTCGCGCAGTTCGACGTCAAAGTGCCGTTTATCCCCAACGTCTCGGGAGACGACATATCGATTACCGGCAAGGCGAAGATTTCGGATGGCCGCTTCGGGAAGGTTGCGGGGCGCTTCGACGTTCAAGGCTTCACGCTCAATCTCGATTTGAGCGATAAAGCCCTCGATGCCAAAGGCGACCTGCTCGTCAACGGCGTTCCCGCCAAGATTGTCGCGCAACGTCTTCTCGGTCCTGACGTCGGTCAACAGCCGCCCGTGAAGATCATGGCGAAACTCGACGACGCAGACCGCACGCAGCTGGGGCTGGACATCAATGACGTCGTGCATGGCATCGTTCCGATAGAAGCATCACTTCAGCCAGGGGAAGGATCGGCCCCGCCGGCCATCAAGCTGCATGCCGATCTCACCAACGCCGAAATCACGCTTGACCATTTGCAGTGGCGCAAGGCGGCAGGACGCGATGCGACGGTCGACGCCGATATCGTCAGTGATCCGAACCACGATACGGAGTTGCAGAATTTCAAGATCACCAGTGATGACATTGCCGCCGAAGGCAAAATCGTCGTCGGTGCCAACAATAAGGTCAAACAGTTCGAGTTCCCGAGCCTGATGCTCAACGTCGTGTCGCGCCTCGACGTCAGAGGCACGCGCGGCAGTGACGATATGTGGGATATCGATATTGCGGGAACGAATTTCGACGGCCGCAATTTCTTCCGTTCGCTGTTCAATGTCGGCAACGGGCCGGATCGGAAGGGCAAGCCGCCGGGCAGCGCCAAAGGGGCGCGTGTCACCACGCAAATCGACAACGTCATCGGCAGCTCTGACGTCTCTCTGCGCAATCTGAAAATGCAGATCGAAACTCGTGACGGCAATCTGACGAGTTTGAATGCCAAAGGCACGCTCGATGGCGGCGCGCTGCTTGTTGCCAAGATCGATCAGAACGCGGGCACCCGCAGGCTGCTCGTCGATTCCAGCGACGCCGGGCAGGTGATGAAGCTCGTCAATTTCTATCCCAACATGCAGGGCGGCCGTATGCGCCTCGAAGTCAATCTCGATGGCACCGGGCCCGCGGAAAAAACCGGCACGCTATGGGTCGACGACTTCAAGGTTCTCGGCGACCCGATCGTCAGCGAGGTGGTCAGTAGCGCCGACCAGGGCCGCCCAGCCATTGACGGGCGTCGCCACGTGACGCGCGAAGTTTTCGAATTCGACAAGATGCGCGCGCCATTTTCGGTTGGATACGGACAGTTCGTTTTGGAAGAATCCTACCTGAAGGGACCGCTTCTCGGCGCCAATTTGCGCGGCAAGGTCGATTTCAAGACGAAGCGTGTCAATCTTGGTGGCACCTACATTCCGCTTCAGGGTTTGAACGGCGCGTTTGGCGCTATTCCGGTGCTCGGGCAAATTCTCTCGGGAACCCAAGGCGAAGGCATTTTCGGCATCACGTTTGCGGTGCAAGGCCCAACATCCGACCCGCAAGTGATCGTCAATCCGCTGTCGCTCGTCGCGCCCGGAATTTTCCGTGAGATGTTCCAGATGACGGCTTCAGATCCGAAAGTTCAGGTGCGCGGCGATGATCGGATATCGCAGCAGCCGTCGGACAAAGCAGGCGCATCACCTCCGCGTGCCGCTAGTCAGGGCGTCAAATCCAAGACGAAATCGAAGTCGAAATCAAAATCGAAGAAGCCGGTCGGAGCACAGGCCGAGGCTATCGACGGCTGGTCGTCGACCACATCGCCGCCGCCGCACTGAGAGCCCGGCTCGCCACACCGATTCAGACGGGCTTCAAGAGCACGTGTTTTTTCTTGCCGAGCGATAGCTTGATGACGCCGCCCGACTGCGTGTCCGCTGCTTTCAGAACGGCTTTGTCGCTCGTCACCGTCTCGTCGTTGACTTTCAATCCACCGCCCTGAATCTGGCGGCGCGCCTCGCTATTGGATGCGACAAGCCCAGCTTTCACGAAAGCGGTCAAAACGCCGACGCCGGACTCGAGGTCGCCGTGCTGAATTTCAATCGTCGGCAGGTCGGTCGCCAATGCGCCTTGCTCGAAGGTCTTGCGCGCCGTCTCGGCTGCGGCGTCCGCTTTTTCCCGGCCGTGAATCAGCGCGGTCGCTTCCGTTGCGAGCTGTTTCTTCGCCTCGTTGATCTCCGATCCGCCGAGCGCCGAAAGCTTCGCGATTTCGTCGAGCGGCAACATCGTGAAGAGTTTCAGGAAGCGCGAGACATCGGCGTCCTCGGTGTTGCGCCAGAATTGCCAATAATCGTACGCCGAGAGTTGCGCCTCGTTCAGCCAGATGGCGCCCGCAGCAGTCTTGCCCATCTTGGCGCCCGATGCCGTCGTCAGCAGCGGACAGGTCAGCGCGAACAGCTGTTCTTTGACGCCCATGCGGCGGCCGAGATCGATGCCAGTGACGATGTTGCCCCACTGGTCCGACCCGCCCATCTGCACATTGCAGCCGTAACGGCGCTGCAATTCGACGAAGTCGTAGGCCTGCAGCAGCATGTAGTTGAACTCGATGAACGACAGTTCCTGCTCACGGTCGAGCCGTAGCTTGGCGCTGTCCATCGTCAGCATGCGATTGACAGAGAAGTGGCGACCGACATCGCGCAGAAAGTCGATGTAGTTGAGGGGCGCCAGCCATTCGGCATTGTCGACCATCAGCGCGTCTGTCTTGCCGTCCCCGAAGTCGAGAAATTTGGCGAACACTTGCTTCATGCCGGTCTTGTTGGCTTCGATCTCCTCGATCGAGCGAAGCTGGCGCGTCTCGTCCTTGCCCGAAGGATCGCCGACGCGCGTCGTACCGCCACCCATCAGCGCGATCGGCTTGCCGCCGCACTTTTGCAGCCAGGTCAGCATCATGATCGAAATCAGCGAGCCGACGTGCAGCGACGGCGCCGTGCAGTCGTAGCCGACGTACGCCACGACCTTGCCGCTCTTTGCCAGGGCGTCGAGCCCTTCGGCATCCGAGCACTGGTGCACGAAACCGCGCTCGGCCATAATCTTAAGAAAGTCGGACTTAGGTGTCGTCATTGCGTCGTCGGGCCCTGGTTCGGATTGCGCCGAGGCGGCCGATCCTGCCGGCGCCGGGCGGGCGGCACCATGCACGGGAAGGTGAGCATGAGCAAGGTGATGCGGGCCATCGGGCTGATGAGCGGCACATCGCTCGACGGCGTTGACGTCGCCTATCTCGAAACGGACGGTGAAAGCGCCCTGACGCGCGGCCCGGCCCTGACATTTCCCTATGATGCGGAGATGCGCCAGCTTCTGGTGACGGCGATCGCCGATGCCGAGAAACTCACGTCACGCAACGATCGTCCGGCCTCGCTGGCTCGAGCCGAGCGCGAATTGACAGAGCGCCACGCATCGGCGTTCGCGCAATTCCTGCACAAATCGGCGATAGAACAATCCGCCATCGACGTTATCGGATTTCACGGCCAGACGGTGCTGCATCGGCCCGGCGCCGGCCTGACCGTACAACTCGGGCTCGGAGAGCAACTCGCGAACGCGACGCGTTGCCCGGTGATCTACGACATGCGCGCTGCCGATGTTGCGGCAGGCGGAGAGGGCGCACCGCTCGTTCCGGTCTACCATCGGGCGTTGACGGCAAAGCTCCCGGCGCGTCCGCTGGCGGTCGTCAACGTCGGGGGTGTCGCCAACGTGACGTGGATCGGCCGCGACGGCGACTTGCTCGCGTTCGATAGCGGCCCCGGAAATGCGCTCCTGGATGATTGGATGGTGCGTCGCGCCGGGACTTCGCACGATCAAGACGGAGCATCCTCAGGCCGAGGCGTCGTCGATCACGACATCGTCCGCCTCTTGCTCAGCCACAGTTACTTCGCAAAACCTCCGCCGAAATCCCTCGATCGCAATACCTTCTCGACGGACCTTATCAATGGCCTTTCGATTGAGGACGGTGCGGCGACGCTCGCCGCTTTTACAGCGCAGGCGATCGCCAAATCGCGCGAGCACATGCCGCAAGAGCCGGAACTATGGATCGTTGCTGGCGGCGGACGGCGCAATCGCACGATCATGCGATTGCTCGCCGAACGCGTCCATCACGCCGTCGTGCCTGCCGAGGCGGCAGGCTTGAACGGCGACAGCCTCGAAGCCGAGGCCTGGGCCTATCTCGCCGTGCGATCCGTCAGGGGGCTGCCGATCACGTTTCCCGGCACGACCGGCGTAGCCGAGCCGATGACCGGCGGATTGCGCGCCGACCCAATACCGGCGCGCGCACCACACTGACTTATTCGTCGTCGCTTTCGTCTTCAGCAGCGGCTGCGGGTCCAGCCGCGGGCGCTTGGGCTTCCATCCGTTCAAGCTCGCGCTGGCGCTGACGTTCGCGTTCCCGCTCGCGTTCGCGTTCCTTGTTACGCTCGCGGTCCAGTTCGAACTGGGCCATCCGATCGTCGAGGTAGTTGCCAACGACGGTTCCAAGTTCTTCCGTCTTGTTCTCGAAGAAATGGTTGGCGCCCGGCACGATCTCATGCGTGATCTTGATGCCGCGTTGGACTTTCGTTTTGACCGACATTTCCGCAACCGAAGCCGTCGGTACGACGCGATCAAGTTCGCCGTTGATCAAAAGGCCGGACGACGGACAGGGCGCCAGGAAGTTGAAGTCGTAGAGGTTGGCCAGCGGCGCCACGCAGACGAAGCCGTCGACCTCGGGCCGGCGCATCAGAAGCTGCATCGCGATCCATGTGCCGAACGAGACACCCGCGATCCAGCAGGTCTTGGCGTCGGGCTTGACGAGCTGCAGCCAGTCGAGCGCGGAAGCGGCATCCGCCAGCTCGCCGGGACCGCTGTCCCAGACGCCCTGGCTGCGGCCGACGCCGCGAAAATTGAACCGCAGCACCGAAAAACCGCGTGCGGCAAAGGTGTGATAGAGCGTGTAGACGACCTGGTTGTTCATCGTCCCGCCAAGCTGCGGGTGCGGATGCAGGATCAGCGCGATTGGGCTGTCGCTGTTGCTTTCGTGGTGATAACGGGCCTCCAGGCGACCGCCGGGGCCGTTGATAATCAGTTCGGGCATAAGAAGTTACTCGGTCTCGGGGTGATTGGGTTGGGTCGGGCCGGTAGCCTCGACGCGGCAATTAAGACGTTCAAATCCTCGTGCTCAAATTCTCAAACCTTGACTTGTGCGCTCGGGATTTCCATAACTTTAGAACAGTTCGAAACATGTCGGCTTGGTTAAAGGTGCGCTGCTCAGTCAGGGCGGCTCTCTTAGCACAGTCGGGGGTATCGGACGCAAGGCAAGGATTTCGCCGCCACTTGAGGCGGCAATAGTCCGGAGGCGAAAAGCGTGGAGTTGACGACGAAAGGCCGGTACGCGGTCATGGCTTTGGCGGATCTCGCCAGCCATGCCGATCAGACCGCGATTCCCCTGTCGCTCGTCGCTGAGCGCCAGCATCTGCCTCTTGCCTATTTAGAGCAGCTTTTCGTGCCCTTGCGCCGCACCGGATTAGTCGAAAGCGCGCGCGGACGGACGGGTGGCTATAGGCTGGCGAAGCAGCCCTCCGAGATTTCGATCGCCGAGATCATGGCCGCCGTCGAGGAAGCCACGCACTTCACCCGCTGTTCCGACAACGACCCGCGGTGTTCGGTCGCGACGCCCTGCCTGACGCATGGCCTGTGGAACGCGCTCAGCGAGGCGACGTCCGAATTTCTTACATCCGTTAGTTTGGCCGACGTGATCGGCGGCGGCAGATATTCAGCGCGCCCGACATTGGCTGCGTCGACGCCGCTTCGGGCTGCTCATCGCACGTATCTCGACTACAACGCGACTGCACCGCTTCGCAGCGAGGCAAAAGCGGCAATGATCGCGACGCTCGACGTCGTTGGAAATCCCTCGTCGGTGCACGCGGAGGGCCGTCGCGCTCGCGGCATCGTCGAAACAGCGCGCGAGAGTGTCGCCCGCCTTGTCGGTGCCAAGCCATCCGAAGTCGTCTTCACCAGTGGCGCATCGGAAGCCAACGCCTGGGTGATGACGCAGCCCTGGGCGACAATTTTGACAAGCGGTATCGAGCACGACTCGATCCTGGCGCCGGCTCGCGCTTCGCCTGGCAAAGTCGTGATGCTTTCCACCAGTCGTGACGGCGTCGTTCATGTCGAGGAAATCGCCGAGCACGTGTTGACGCGCGGTATCGCTACGCCAGCGGTCGTTGCCCTTCAGATGGCCAACAACGAAACCGGCGTCATTCAGCCCATTACAGAAGTCGCGGAATTTGCGCGCGGCCACGGCGTCGCCGTCCATTGCGACGCGGTTCAGGCGGCGGGCAGGCTGCCGATTGATTTTGCGGCGCTGGGTCTCGATACCCTTGCGATTTCCGCGCACAAGTTCGGCGGCCCCAAAGGCATCGGAGCGCTCGTTATTCGCGATCATCTCGACCTCGTGCCGCTGCTTCGCGGCGGTGGCCAGGAACGCCGCAGGCGCGCAGGAACGGAAAACGTCGCGGCCATTGCTGGTTTCGGTGCAGCTGCGGACGCCGCTTATGCCGAACTCGCTGGCGCGTCGACTGTCGCAACTTTGCGCGATAGCCTTGAGACACAAATCCGGCGTATCAGCCCCCGTGCCGTGATCGTCGGCGACGCTGCGCCGCGGCTTGGCAATACGATCGCCGTCGCGCTTCCGGGTAAGCTGGCGGAGACAATGGTGATCCGCCTCGATCTGGCGGGCGTGGCGGTGAGTGCGGGCTCGGCCTGCTCCTCTGGAAAAGTCGGCGCCAGCCATGTGCTCGAAGCGATGGGCTTTGGACCCGATATCGCCGCCGGAACGATCCGCATCAGCCTGGGACCGGCGACGACGAAGGATGACATCGCGGCGTTTGTCGCCGCCTGGCAAGCGATTGCCGGCGAGCCGGCGCTCGCCGCCTAGGAAAAATGAATTGAAGTGCCGCGCATGCGGCAGTTGTTGAAAGAGAGACGAGGAAATGGCTGCTGTTCAGGAGACGATCGATCAAGTCAAGAAGATCGATGTCGACCAGTACAAGTACGGATTTGAAACGCGGATCGAGAGCATCAAGGCTCCGAAGGGTCTCGATGAATCGACCGTGCGCTACATCTCGGCCAAAAAGGGCGAGCCCGAGTGGCTTTTGACCTGGCGTCTCGAGGCATTCCAACGCTGGAAGGCGATGACGGAGCCGACATGGGCCAGGGTCAACTATCCGAAGATCGATTTCCAGGACATCTATTATTACTCGGCGCCGAAATCGACCGAGGGGCCGAAGAGCTTGGCCGACGTCGATCCCGAATTGCTTGAGACTTATAAGAAGCTCGGCATTCCGCTTAAAGAGCAGGAAATTCTTGCCGGTGTTTCGGCGCCGCGTGTGGCGGTCGACGCCGTGTTCGACAGCGTTTCCGTCGTGACGACCTTCAAGGAAGAGTTGGCCAAGGCCGGCGTCATCTTCTGCTCGATCTCGGAAGCCGTGCGCGAGCACCCCGAGCTTGTGAAAAAGTATCTGGGTTCCGTCGTGCCGCAGTCCGACAACTTCTATGCGGCGCTGAATGCGGCCGTCTATTCCGACGGCTCCTTCGTCTATGTGCCGCCGGGGGTGCGCTGCCCGATGGAGCTTTCCACTTATTTCCGCATGAACGAGAAGGATACCGGACAGTTCGAGCGGACGCTGATCATCGCCGACCGCGGCGCGTATGTGTCGTATCTCGAAGGCTGCACGGCGCCGACGCGTGACACCAATCAGCTGCACGCTGCCGTCGTCGAGCTCATTGCGCTCGATGATGCCGAGATCAAGTATTCGACGGTGCAGAATTGGTATCCGGGCGACAGTGAAGGCAAGGGCGGAATCTACAATTTCGTGACGAAGCGCGGTGACTGCCGCGGCAACCGCTCGAAGATTTCCTGGACTCAGGTCGAGACCGGTTCAGCGATCACATGGAAGTATCCGAGCTGCATTCTGCGCGGTGACGATACGCGCGGCGAGTTCTATTCGATCGCAGTATCGAACGGCTACCAGCAGGTCGACAGCGGCACCAAGATGATCCATCTCGGCAAGAATTCGTCGAGCCGCATCATCTCGAAGGGCATCGCGGCGGGTTATTCGCAGAATACCTATCGCGGTCTCGTTTCGGCGCATCGCAAGGCGACGAATGTCCGGAACTTCACGAACTGCGATTCACTGCTCATCGGCGACAAGTGCGGCGCGCATACCGTGCCTTACATCGAGGCCAAGAATTCGAGCGCGCATTTCGAGCACGAGGCGACGACGTCGAAGATCTCCGACGACATGCTGTTCTATTGCCAGCAGCGCGGCCTTTCGAAGGAAGAGGCCATCGCGCTCGTCGTCAACGGCTTCGTTCGCGACGTGCTGCAGCATCTGCCGATGGAATTCATGGCCGAAACGCAAAAGCTGATCGGCATCTCGCTCGAAGGGAGCGTCGGGTGACGCCATGACCGAGTATTGGTTCAAGCCGAAAAGATATGGGTTTGGCGCAACCCCGATCGCCTGGCAAGGCTGGGCGGTCACGATTGCGACAGTGCTGGCGATGATCGCAGTTTCGCTATTTCTGCGATTGCACACGACAAGCTTTTGGGGGCTTGCAGGCCTTATCGCCTTTGACGCCGGCGCACTCGGTTTCCTCTTAGTCGTAAGCCGCTACAAGACCGAGGGCGAGTGGCATTGGCGCTGGGGCGGGAATTCAAATTGAAATCTTGTAGGAATGGTTGCTGAAGATGCTTGAAATCAAAAATCTGCACGTAAAGCTCGCGGACGAGGATCGCGTGATCCTCAAGGG
>DATBRP010000017.1:0-1600 GCA_036560245.1 Hyphomicrobium sp. | reverse complement strand
CGCTGAAACCGATGTTGTCGCCGCCTTTCTTCGCCGCTGTCGTCGTACCATCGCCATGGATGACAGTGGCGTCGAGAAGATTGGCTTGATGAAGCATTGCCACCGAACCTGCAAAAACGGCGTCAAAACAGCCGTCCGCTTGCCACCTTCGAAACGCGCTGTAGATGCGCGTGCAATGAATTTCCGGACGGCCTTCGTGATCTTTTTCGATCGGCAATTCTTTCCACTGACAGCCCAAGTGAAGCGTTTGTAGGATGTAGTTGAAGACCCTATGCAAAGGCAGTTTCGGCGCCGGGCCCCGGCTGCCGGCGCTCAGATGCGGTAAGACAAATTGCTGGAAATGCTCGAAACTCAGCCTCGTTGGAATCCGCTGCCATTTCTGGCTTTTCGTCATTTCGACCCTCGAAGCAATTGGAATTTTGCCCGCCTCGGTCGATATCACCACAAATGCTGTTATTACAACGGCTTGTCATCGATCTTGCTGAGATAGCAAAACCCGCAACCAGTAGTAAGAGCCGTCTGAGCATCCCAGCCGTCGGGGAGCGTCAATGGCCTGCGCCAGTGGAGCCTCTGGCGGCGCGCTTGGGGTCCGGCTCGAAACATGACGCAGCGCTGGCGCGCGTCATGGCGGCAGCGGAAGCCGTTTTCGAAGATTACGAGGCTTTTCGTGCGGCCTTCGTTTCGGCGATGAACGAAGCGAGAAACGAGCCGATCGCAGATCTTTGCAGGCGCCTTCGAACGGAAGTCGAGAGTTTTGGCCCGCTGCAGCGTCGGCGCGGACTTCTTACGCGGGCGCAAGCGAGCGCGGACGCGACGCGCGAGCTGCGAGCGGAAATCGTGTCGGCGCGAAATGCCTTGAACGCCGATCGCGCGGAACAATGCGGCGGCGGCGGTGACTGGGGGAGCGTGCAAGGCGCTGAACCAAGGCCGGAAACAACGAGGCCGATTGGGGAGCGCGCGGTCAGTGGGGCTGTTGCCGCAGTGACCTCCGCCAGTGGCGAGCCGGCGGTGGCTGCGGAACCGGCGGCGACGGCCGCAGACGCGAGCCTTTCGGGGGCGACGTGTCAAGCCGAGCGCGCTGAACGGGCCGACGGGGACGTGCTTAAAATGACGCTGGAAGTGAAAAACGAGACTGATACCAACTCTCATTGATCAGAACCTGTGCGCCCAATCGCGTAGCCCGATGGACATGATTCTCCACGGTTGGTCGACGAGCTTGTTCCATGCATCGCAGCAATGGTCGACGATATCGTCGTAGGACTTGAAGACGCGGTTTGACAGCCAATTGTCGCGCAGGAACTGCCAGACATTCTCCGCCGGATTGAGTTCGGGGCATTTTGCCGGCAAAGGCACGAGGGTGATTTTGGGCGGTATGACCAGCTTATCCGTCATGTGCCAGCCGGCGCGGTCGACGAGGAGAGCGGCGTGCGCGTTGGGCGCGACATTCTTGGCGATCTCGGCAGCAGATTCATCGCGAAGGTGTTGCAGGCGGGCAGGACGAGCGCCGCGCCTTTGCCTTCTTTGGGGCAGATGGCGCCGAAGATATAGGTCGAGGCGGTGCGCTGATCTTTCGGCGCGCTCGGCCTTGATCCGCGTTTCG
>DATBRP010000016.1:0-2304 GCA_036560245.1 Hyphomicrobium sp. | reverse complement strand
CTCGTTCGCGATCAGAACGATTTGCGCGTCAAGCGCGTTGCATTGACCAAGCGCGGCGAAAAGAAATTCGAGGAGACGGCGCGCCTGTGGCAAGCCGCGCAGGATCGCTTTGAGGCATCGTTCGGCCGCGCGCGTGCCGCTGCACTGCGGGCTGTTCTTGCCGAGATTGCGTCGGATGCGTTCGCACGGAAATACCTCCAGAGCACCGAAGGCTCGAAGGACTAAACTCTACAAATTTTTTTTGCCTCTCCCTTGAAACGGGCACTGCGTCGTATATTTACTGGCATATACCAATAAATGGTATGCTGCAAGTGGAGAAGGGTCAGATGTCCATTTTCGAGAAAACAAAGACGACTTACGTCAACGCGCCCAACCAATTCGTTGAGGCGGCCAACGGCGTGAAATATGCCCACCGGCGCTATGGCAAATCGGGCGGCGTACCGCTTATATTATTTCAGCATTTTCGCGGTAACCTCGATAACTGGGACCCGGCGCTGGTGGATACGCTCGCGGCAGAGCGCGAGGTCATTGCGTTCGACAATACGGGCGTTGCCCTTTCGAGCGGCGTCACGCCGAATTCGGTTACGCAGATGGCGCGAGATGCAATCGTCTTCATCGAAGCGTTAAAACTCGACCGCGTCGATGTGCTGGGCTTCTCGCTTGGCGGGTTCGTCGCGCAGGAAGTCGCGCTCTTGCGGCCGTACCTCGTGCGCAAGCTCATTCTCGCCGGCACCGGTCCTCAGGGCGGACCGCAGATGCACGGGTGGCGACAGGACATCGCCGATGCCGCGCGCAAGCCGGCCCCCGGCGCCGAAGAGATGCTCTACATCTTCTTCAAGCACACAGAAACGAGCCAGGCGAAGGGCGGTGAATTCCTCGGGCGGTTCATGCAGCGGCAGGCGGATCGGGATGCGGCAAGTTCGATGGCTACCGTCAACGCGCATTACGATGCCGTCGTCGAATGGGGCGTACCGGATCATAACAAGTTGCAGCGGCTGGCCGCGATCAAACAGCCGACGTTCGTGGCCAATGGCGACGACGATCTGATGATCCCGCCGCGTCTTACGCATCTCCTCGGCGCGCTCATTCCGAACGCCGAAGTCAAAATCTATCCCGACGCCGGCCACGGTTTCCTGTTCCAGCACGCGGCCGAATTCGGCGGCGACGTGAACAAATTCCTGGACCGCGCATAGCAATGACTTGCATCGGCTGGCGCGACGAACCGCGCCGGCCGAATGCTCTCAGAGTTAGTGCCAGCCTTCGCCATCGTCGGCCGAGAAGGGTTGATCCTCGAACCGTGATTGCGAGGGCCGCTCGCTTATTTTCGGTTTCGGCGTCTTCGCGGCGGAAGCGACCTTTCCGTCGAGCGAGCGAACGATCGTCACTTCCGTGCCGACATGGACCAGCGTTGCCAGATGCAGGACGTTGGCATTCAGCATGCGGAAGCAGCCTGACGATTCCGCCTTGCCGATGGACTTCGGCTCGTTGGTGCCGTGAATGCGATAGAGCGTATTGCCCAGATAGATCGCCTTGGCGCCGAGCGGATTACGGATGCCGCCGAGCATACGCGCCGGAAGGCTAGGTTTCCTCTTGCGCATGTCGGCTGGCGGATACCAATCGGGCCAATCGGCGATGCGCGATACTTTTTCCTTGCCGGTCCAACCGAAGCCCTGGCGACCGACGCCGATCGAATAGGCGTAGGCCGATGTGGTGCTCAGCACATAATAGAGTTTGCGCTTGCTGGTATCGATGACGATGGAACCCGGCGCATAGGGTCCGCTGAATGCCACGACGGGCGGCGCAATGGGCTTGATATATGGTCTGTCGCCGCCGGTTGTGCCGGGCGCTTTGCTCAGCCGTTCTTCTTCACCGGGCGGCGGCGCGGCATCCCAGAAGTCGTCGTCGCGGTTGCCATAGCGGCGATCATCGAAATATCTGCGATCGCTGTATCGATTGTCATCGCGCCGATCGCCGTATACCGGGCCGCCGTTATAGCGCGGGTCGTAACGCCGATCGTCATTGCTATCGTCGTAACGATTATCAGCACGCGGATCGTTGCGATCATCGTAATAATCGCGATTGTCATCCTGATCGCCATAACCGCTGTCGGGAGGCGAGACCTGCTGAGGCGCGATGCGCCGAGGTCCTCCCCACGGATCCCATTGTTGCGCTGACGCAAGCGTCGACCACGTCGTCGTCGCACAAAGTGCGGCTATTGCAGCAAATACGGCTTTCATTGAACCCCGCAGAAGATATCCCGGACACAGCTCACAACAACGCGCAACGCTGTTTGTTCCGTTGCGG
>DATBRP010000015.1:0-10284 GCA_036560245.1 Hyphomicrobium sp. | reverse complement strand
CGGCCGAATAATTACCGCCGGAGACTGTTGAGTTATGTCCGCCAAACGCGACGACGGCAGCACGCTGGTCGCCGAAAACCGCAAGGCACGGCACGAATACTTCATCACCGACAGCTGGGAAGCAGGTATCGAGCTGCTCGGGTCGGAAGTGAAGTCGTTGCGTCGTGGACAATCGAACATTGCCGAGAGCTACGCCTCGGTCGAGGAGCAGGGCGTATGGCTGATCAACAGCTACATCGCCGAATATCCCGGCGCGGCACTCTTTCCGCACGAGCCGCGGCGCAAGCGCCGGCTGCTCATGCACGCGACCGAAATCCACAAAATCGCCATCGCAGTCGAGCGCAAGGGGATGACCCTGGTGCCGCTGGAAATGTATTTCAACGCCAAAGGCCGGGCAAAAGTGAAGCTCGGTCTTGCACAAGGCAAGAACCATTCCGACAAGCGTCAGGATGCGGCCAAACGCGATTGGAACCGGCAGAAAGCCCGCCTGATGCGAGAGAAGGGCTGAACATATGGCTCCCGCTGCCTCTTCGACGCCGGATCGGGGACCACCGCCTTCCCCCGCAGATGATGGAGCCGCGAAGCATCTGCTCCCGGGCACGCGTCTTCCCGATGTCGCGTTGACGGCGACGCGGGGTGCAAGCGTCAACCTGGCGCGCTATCAGGAGCGCGCAGTCGTTTTCATTTATCCGATGACGGGAACTCCGGGCGTTGCCAATCCGCCGGATTGGGACGTCATTCCTGGCGCGCACGGTTCTACGCCGGAAGCCGAGGGATTTCGCGACGCTTGTTCGGAGTTTGAAATTCTCGGCTACGAGATCTTCGGCGTCAGTGGTCAACGTTCAGAAGATCAGCATGCATTCGCGGCACGCGCGGGCATTCCCTATCTTCTGCTCAGCGACGCTCGACTGCAGTTTGCCGATGCGTTGAAACTGCCGCGCTTCGAGACGGGCGGCGTGCCGTATCTGAAACGTCTGACGATGATCGTGCGCGATGGCGTCATCTACCGCACGGTCTATCCCGTTCAGGCCCCGGGCGCACACGCGCGCGAACTTTTAAAGTCGCTCAAGCCAACTCACGTCTGATGGCATCGAAAACCGAACGAAACATCGCCGTCGTCAGCCGCCCGGTATTCGTATTGTAGCGCGAGCAGTGGAAGCTATCGAACAGCACGCGCCCGGGTGCGATTTCATGGCGTGCGCAGTGCGCGAACGGAAACAGCGCTTTTCGCTTGCCCAACGTCGTCAGCGTCTGGTCATGCGCTATGCGGCCGAGCGCCAGCATCACCTTCATGCGAGGAAGGTGAGCAAGGCGTGACTCGAAATAGGGCCGGCACGCAGCGATTTCTCTGGGCTCCGGCTTATTCTGGGGCGGCACACAGCGCACGGAGTTGGTGATCATGCAATCGACAAGTTCGAAGCCATCGTCCGCCCGCGCCTGATACGTGCCGCGAGCGAAACCGTATGCCAGCAGCGTCTCGTAGAGAAGGTCGCCGGCGTAGTCTCCGGTAAAAGGCCGGCCGGTTCGGTTGGCGCCATTGCGGCCGGGCGCCAAACCGACGATCACGAGGCGCGCGTCGGAGCTGCCGAACGATGGCACTGCACCGTTGAACCAAGTGGGTTCCTTGGCTTCATTTTCTTCGCGGAAAGCGACGAGACGCGGACAGCGCTGACATTTGACAGGCGCCTCCGGGCCAAAAACGTCAGCCACGGCCAGCTTGCCCGCCATGAATCCGAGGCCTTCTCGAAAAAGAGATCAATCAGACCTCTTCTTCGGCGAGGTCGTCGTCTCCCAGATAGTTCGAGTCGCGTGGCGATTGCGCTGGGCCGCGGCCCTGATAGGTGCGAGCGCCTTCGCGCGGGGCGCGACTGCCGCCGCCGCTCGGCGCGCGTCCGATCTGATCCTCGAAATCAGCTAGATCCAGGAATTGGTCGGCTTGGCGGCGCAGTTCGTCGGCAACCATCGGCGGCTGCGTCTGAAGCGTCGAGATCACGCTGACGCGCTTGCCCTTCTGTTGCAGGGCCGCGACGAGGCTGCGGAAATCTCCGTCGCCCGAGAAAATTACGATGTGGTCGAGGCTATCGGCAAGTCGCATGGCATCGACGGTCAATTCGATATCCATGTTGCCTTTGACCTTGCGGCGGCCGGTTGCGTCGGTGAACTCTTTCGTCGGCTTCGTCACCATCGAGAAGCCGTTGTAATCCAACCAGTCGATGAGAGGGCGGATCGAGGAATACTCCTGCTCCTCCGGCAGCGCAGTATAATAAAGCGCTCTGACGAGCTGCCCCTTTTGTCGAAAAAGACCAAGCAATCGCTTGTAATCAATATCAAATCCTAATGACTTGGCGGTGGCATAAAGGTTGGCGCCGTCGATGAAGAGTGCGATTCGTTCTGTTGGATAAAAATGCATCGGCTAATCCCTAATGCGACTTCGTAACTAAACAACGTCCAAAAACTTCGCTGGGGCAATGGTCTAGAGAAGATCTCCGAACAACGAATACCTTCGCGAATGAGATCAGATGCAATACGATATTCTACGGCGTAGAGCACTGCCTTCTAACGGATAACAGGTGCGCGACAGGGTCAACAATTGTGACATATGGTCTGTTTCTGGCTCAATATAACGCAGTTCACAAGCATTTTCGGACGGCGCCCCCATTGCGCTACGACTGGGAAGCTTGATTTCACCACTTCGACGTGCAAAAGAAGAGTTAGCGTGGCGCTGGAGAGCGGTCCCGAGCGATTGTTTGCGCCCCAACTCCAAACGAGCAGTCGATAGTTCACCAAGGGAAGGTCAGCCCTCATGGCTCGCGTTACCGTCGAAGATTGCGTCGACAAAATTCCGAACCGCTTTGAGCTGGTTCTTTTAGCCGCTCACCGTGCGCGCGCCATCACCAACGGCAGCGCCATCACGATCGCCCCGGATGACGACAAGAACCCCGTCATCGCTTTGCGCGAGATTGCCGAACGCACTCTTTCGCCGGACGACATGCGCGAGACGCTGATTTCTTCCATCCAGAAGAATACCGAAGTCGACGAGCCGGAAGCAGCCGCGGCGCCGCTTTTGCCGCCGGACCGCCGTGCGCCAATGCTCGGCCGTGACGACCTCGCGTCGGATACGCAAGTCGATGTGATGACCGAAGAGCAGCTCTTGCGCGGCCTCGAAAGCATGACGCCTCTCGAGCCGTCCGCGAACATCGGGTCGGGTACCGGTCCGCGGGAGCGCGAACGCGATCCCCGTGACCGCTCGCGCTAATAAAGGCGGTGGCGGGGCCTGCCTCGCCGCATAGCCGCACCCCGACTCACTTTAATCTTGTCTGCGTCTTCGGTTACGCTTGCGCCCAGAAGGAGTGCGGCGGGTCATGATGCGGCAATACGAACTCGTCGAGCGGGTTCTCAAATACGATCCGAAGGCGGACGAGGCGCTCCTCAATCGCGCTTACGTCTACGCGATGAAGGCCCACGGCAATCAGAAGCGTGCGTCGGGCGCGCCCTATTTTTCCCATCCCCTTGAAGTCGCGGCGATCCTCACCGATCTGAAACTCGACGACGCGACGATCGCGACGGCACTGCTGCACGACGTGATCGAGGATACCGACGCGACGCGCACCGAAATCGATCAGATGTTCGGCCCCGAAATCGGCAGTCTCGTCGACGGCCTGACCAAGATCAAGCGCCTCGACCTCGTTTCAAAGCGGGCTGAGCAGGCCGAGAATTTTCGCAAGCTTCTGATCGCGATTTCGACCGATATCCGTGTGCTCCTCGTCAAGCTCGCGGATCGGCTCCACAACATGCGCACGCTCGAGCACATGAAGCCCGAGAGCCGTCAGCGCAATTCCGAGGAAACGCTCGACATCTATGCTCCGCTCGCCGGCATGATGGGCATGCAGGCGCTGCGTGAAGAACTTGAGGACCACGCTTTTCGCTGGCTGCATCCGGAAGCGTACGAAGCCGTCACCGAGAGATTGGTCGACATGCGCCAGCGCAATCGCGGCCTCGTCGAGGAAATTCGCCAGGCAATCGCGCGCAAATGCGCCGATGCGGGCATCAAAGCCGAGACAACCGGACGCGAGAAGAAGCCGTATGCCATCTGGAGCAAGATGGAGCATAAGCAGATCAGTCTCGAGCAGCTTTCGGACATCTACGGCTTTCGCGTCATCGCCGACACGATCGAGGACTGTTATCGCGTGCTCGGCATCGTGCATACGACGTGGAGCACCGTCCCCGGCAGGTTCAAGGATTACATCTCCGCGCCGAAGCGCAACAACTACCAATCCATACACACGACAGTTTACGGACCGCGCCACCAGCGTGTCGAACTACAGATTCGCACCTACGAAATGCAGCATACCGCCGAATTCGGCATTGCCGCGCACGCACTCTACAAGGATCAGCAGCGCCGAGCCGGGAATGGCCACGATGTTGAAGCCGACGACGGCAGCGACGATAGCCCCTATGGCCGTCTGCGAGCGATGATCTCGACGTTGCTTGAAGCGGCGAACCCCGAAGAGTTTCTCGAACACACGAAACTCGAGCTTTTTCACGATCAGGTCTTCTGCTTCACCCCCAAGGGCCGCCTCATCGCCTTGCCTCGCGGGGCGACGCCGCTCGATTTTGCTTACGCCGTCCACACCGATATCGGCAACGAAGCGATCGCCGCCTACATAAACGGCCGCCATGTGCCGATCGATACCCACCTTCGCAATGGCGACGAAGTCGTAATCGAGACGTCGCGAAACCACGTTCGCCCGGCCGCCTGGGAAGCTTTTGCAGTCACCGGTCGCGCCCGCGCCGCGATCCGGCGTGCGGCCCGCGAAGCCGAACGCAAACGCTTCATCGAGCTCGGCCGCCAGCTCGTCAGCTCGACACTGGCGGGCGTCGAGGTCGATTACTCCGAGGAGAAGATCAAGGCTGCTGCACCCAAAGCCGGCTTCAAGACGGCGGATGAGCTCTTGGCCGCTGTCGGCCGCAATGACGTCGCGCTCGCCGAGGTTTTAAGCGCGATCGTACCGCAAGCGGGCGGAACGCCGGCCGAAGAAGGGTACAAGCCGACGCGCAGGTTCGGCCGCGCACAGGCGCAAGACGGCTGGTTCAACATCGATAAAGTCAAAAGTCTCAAATTCCGCACATCTGAAATAGACAGCACGACGGCGATTTCCATCGGCGGTCCGAGTCAGGACCTCCCCGTTCGGTTCGAGCCGGGCGGTGCTGTTCCGGGGGACCGGATCATCGGAGTCATGGCGCCGGGCGAGGGAATCCGGGTCTTTCAGATTCACTCACCGCGCCTCAAAGAATATGAAGAGGCGCATTGGATCGATGCGACCTGGGATATCGATCCCGAACGGCCGCAGCGCTTTCCTGCGCGAATCAGCGCAACAGCAGTCAATGCGCCGGGCTCACTGGCTGAAATTGCTAAGGTGATCGGCGAAACAGGCGGCAACATTGATAACATCAAAATGGCGAAACGCGCCGCCGATTTCACGGTTATGCATATTGAGCTCGAGGTCTTCGATTTGGTGCATTTGAACCACATCATTGCCGGGCTCAGGGCGAAATCCTCGGTTGCCAAGGTGGAACGCCTTTTCGAGTAGATAAAACTGCGCAAAAATCGAGCTGCCGGGCGAGCTGGCACAAGGCGTGAAATGGTTCGTTACGATTTGCGGGACAAGTTGTTGGTCGCTTCGGATGTGGTCGGCACGTGGGCGTTGAACCTGGTGCCTCTGCGTAAGCGGCTCTCATATTATTGGCGGCGGCTACTCCGGATTCGCGCAACACCGCACGAGGTCGCGCTCGGCTGCGCCGCTGGCGTCTTTGCGGCCTGCACTCCGTTCCTCGGCTTTCAAATGGCGCTCGCCGGTGCGCTCGCTTTCTTGCTTCGTGTCAGCATACCGGCAGCATTACTCGGGACCTTCGTCGGCAATCCTTTGAGCTGGCCGGCGATATGGAGCGCGTCGTATATCGCCGGTGTATGGGTGCTGGGACACGATCCGGCGTACGCGGCCGAACATTTCGTGCAGACCGCTAATGCTCTCGGCGCGACGCTGATGGCGCCCACGCATCAGTCGCTCGACACCGCCGTCGTTAACTTGTCACCGTTTGTCGAGCCCATGATCGTCGGCGGACTTCTCGTCGGCTTGATCGCGGCTGTCTTTAGTTACTATCCTATGCGGCAGGCCGTGCGCGTTTTTCAGAAGCGCCGTAGGGTTCGTTGAGCCGTCGGCTCGACCAGTTTTCCTCTACAGCTAATGGCAGAAAAACGTGGCTGCTTCCCGTAAGTCTTCAAAAAGTGACAAGACCGTTGCGCGGCAGGGCCCGTTGCGGCTGGGGGTCAACATCGACCACGTCGCAACGTTGCGCAACGCACGCGGTGGCGTACATCCCGATCCTCTGCGCGCCGCCCATCTCGCGATCGAGGGCGGCGCCGACGGCATCACCGCGCATTTGCGCGAAGACCGACGGCACATCTCCGACACTGATATCACCCGGCTCAAGAACGAATTGACGCGTCCGCTCAATCTCGAAATGGCCGCAACCGACGAGATGCTGAGGATCGCGATCCGCCATGTCCCGAATGCCTGCTGTCTCGTGCCGGAGCGGCGCGAAGAGAGAACGACGGAGGGCGGTCTCGATGTTCGGGGCGGCGCCAAAACGCTCAAGCCGTTTATCGCCAAACTCCAGGATGCCGGCATACGCGTGTCGCTCTTCATCGAGCCCGACATCAAAACCATCGAGGCGGCAGCTGCGGTCGGCGCCGATATCGTAGAACTGCACACCGGCCGGTATTGCAACTTGGCGCTTGAACACGACGCAGCCGGCGTCGCTCGAGAGATCGAACGTCACGCGACGGCGGCGCGCGCTGCCGCCGGCGCGGGCCTTGAGGTCCATGCTGGCCACGGCTTGACCTACAACACGGTAAAGCCGATTGCGCGCTTGCCCGAGATCGTTGAGCTCAACATCGGTCATTTCCTGATCGGCGAGGCGATTTTCGGCGGCTTGTCGGCCGCCGTCCGCCGCATGCGGCTCCTGATGGATGAAGCCCGCGATGATACGCCGCCCGCAGGGCGGAGCCGCCGATGATCCTCGGCATTGGCAATGACCTTTGCGATATTCGTCGTATCGAAAAGACGATCGACCGGTATGGCGAGCGCTTTTTACTCCGCGTCTTCACCGTAGAAGAACGGCGCAAAGCCTTCTCTCGGGCCCATCCGGCGCGCACCTTCGCAAAACGCTTTGCAGCCAAGGAGGCGGCAACGAAAGCGCTCGGAACGGGCTTCCGGGATGGTGTTTACTTCCGCGATATCGGGGTCGTTAACGCCATCAGCGGCCGCCCGACTCTGGCGCTGACGGGGGGCGCCGCGCGTCATCTGGCATTGCTGACGCCAGAGGGATTTACGGCGCGGATCGACGTGACCCTGACGGATGAATATCCGATGGCAGCGGCCATCGTGATTATCTCGGCTCTAGCCGGCGAAGAAGCCCGGCGGGGCTGAAGCTGCCCGTGGCTGATCTGGGCCAAGTCGTTCTACAACCCGATATGCAGGTGCATCGGACGCGCGCTGCGGAAAAGGTGCGAATCTCTGTTTTTACTTACGTTTTTGTCATGTTGCCGCCCGTCGTTGCGGGCTTTGGGCAAACTCGCTATAGCGAACCGCTGACATAAAGCGAGCCCCGGCCGGTGCCGCTCGGCGGCGCAGAGGGAGCCCCAGAATGAGCATTGGTATCAAGGCGTCGAGATCGAGTTGGTCCGAAACCCTCATCATCGTCGTCGAAGCGCTCGCCATTGCGATGTTCGTTCGCATTTTCTTCTTCCAGCCGTTCAATATCCCCTCGGGCTCTATGAAAGAGACACTGCTGGTCGGCGATTACCTCTTCGTCTCGAAACTCTCGTATGGCTATAGCAAGTATTCGTTCCCATTCAGCCCGAACCTGTTCTCGGGCCGCATTTTCGGCGCCGAGCCGAAGCGCGGCGACGTCGCGGTGTTCAAGCTCCCACGCGATAATTCGACGGACTATATCAAGCGTGTAATCGGCCTGCCGGGCGACGAAATTCAGATGAAGAACGGCCAGCTCTTCATCAACGGCCAAGCGGTGCCGAAGGTGCGCGACGGTGATTTCACGACGCGCGAGGATGGCCGCGAGCGCACGATCCCCGTCTATGACGAAACGCTGCCGAACGGCGTAAAGTACAAGGTTCTCGACAGCGATCCGAACGGTCCTTACGACAATACGGGTGTCTACAAGGTGCCCGCGGGACACTATTTCATGATGGGCGACAACCGTGACAACTCCACGGACAGTCGCGTGCAATCGGCTCGCTATGGCGTCGGATATGTTCCATACGAAAATTTCATTGGCCGCGCCGAGATCATTTTCTTCTCCGCGAAAGTCGACGAGCCGGATGCGTTGCGCTGGTGGTCCCCCTGGACCTGGCCATTCGATATCCGCTGGGAGAGGTTCTTCCATCTCGTGCGGTAATGGCTACGCGGCATCGACGCCATGCTGAGACGACGCAAGTTTAAAGAGCTTGAAACCAAACTTGGACATCGCTTCAAAGACTCCGACCTTTTGGAGCAGGCGTTGACACATGCGAGCGTTCGCGGCGGCAAGATCGCGCGCTTCGACAACGAACGCCTCGAATTTATCGGCGATCGCGTTCTGGGCCTCGCGATCGCTGAGATCCTGAACCAGCAGTATCCGGAAGCCAGCGAAGGCGAACTGGCTCGGCGCTACAATAGGTTGGTTCGCGGCGAAGCCTGCGCCAAGGTCGCCCGCAACATCGGACTTGGAGTCCATTTGATACTTTCCGAAAGCGAAGCCGACAGCGGCGGTCGCGATAAAACGACAATTCTCGCTGACGCGGCCGAGGCGCTGCTCGGCGCGGTTTTCATTGATGGTGGCTTCGAAAAGGCGCGTACAGTCGTTCGCAAACTCTGGCAGGAGCAATCCGAACCGGTCCCGGAGGTGGCGGTCGACGCCAAATCGGCGTTGCAGGAGTGGGCGCAGGGCCAAGGGCTGGCGCTGCCGAAATATACTGTTGTATCGCGTAAAGGCCCCGACCACGCGCCACGCTTCACCGCCGAAGTGATCATCGCGGGGCGGGCGCCCGCACAGGGCGAGGGCGCATCGAAGCGTATCGCCGAACAGGCGGCCGCGACCGCACTGCTGACCCGCGAGGGTGAAGGAGGCCGTCTTGGCGAAATCTGATGCAGGACAACCGGACGATGCCGCCGGAAACGGCGAGCGTCGCTGCGGGTTCGTCACGATTCTCGGCGCTACGAACGCCGGCAAGTCGACGCTCGTCAATGCCCTTGTAGGCACCAAAGTCGCCATCGTCTCGCACAAGGTGCAGACGACCCGCGCACCGATCCGCGGTATCGCGGTCGAAGGCCAAAGCCAGATCGTATTCACCGATACGGCCGGCATCTTCAGCCCCAAGCGCCGCCTCGACCGCGCTATGATCGACGCGGCATGGAGCGTCATCGAAGATGCCGACGCCGTTCTGCTCGTCATCGACGCTGCAGCAAATCCCGACGAAGACGTGATGCGTATTGTCGAACGTTTGAAATCGGCACACATGCCGCGCATCGCGGTTCTCAACAAAATCGACCGTGTCGAAGACAAACCGAAGCTGCTGGCGCTGGCCAAGCGGCTCGACCAGGAGTTGGCCTTCGACCGCATTTTCATGGTGTCGGCACTCGAAGGCAAAGGCGTCGCCGATCTTCGTACCCATCTCGCCAACATTGTTCCGGTCGGACCGTGGCACTATGGCGAAGACGACGTGACGGACGTTCCGATGCGTACGCAGGCCGCCGAGATGACGCGCGAATGCATCTACCGCTATCTGCACCAGGAACTACCCTACACGACAACCGTCGAGACAATGAGCTGGAAGACGTTGAAGGACGGCTCGGCCCGAATTGAGCAGACGATCTATGTCGAGCGCGATGGGCAGAAGAAGATCGTGCTCGGCAAGGACGGCGCGACCATCAAGAAGATTTCAAGCTCCGCGCGCCGGTCGATCGAAGATATGGCCGGCCATCGGGTGCACCTGTTCCTCTTTGTCAAAGTGCGCGAGAATTGGGAAAGCGACCCCGAGCGGTATCGGGAAATGGGATTGCCATTCCCTAAGTCGTGAGGCGCTTAGCGCTCGTTGAAGCATGCAATGGACGGATGAAGGCATCGTTCTATCGGTGAAGCCGCACGGTGAGACTGCGGCGGTCATCGATCTGTGGACGCGTGCTCATGGCCGCCACCTCGGCCTGGTGCATGGTGGCCGGTCGCGGC
>DATBRP010000014.1:0-14322 GCA_036560245.1 Hyphomicrobium sp. | reverse complement strand
ACGCCGGGGAGGTGCGCGCGAGCACGGAATCTGCGAGATTTGCGGCGCCACATGATGATCAAAGTTGGAGGTTAACAGGCGCGACATGATCGAGTATTTGCCAAATCATGCCGCAAAGGCGCGTGCCGTCCGCGCCTGCCTCGCGTCTCTCGCCGCCTTCGTCTTTCTCGTGCCGATGGCGCACGCCGACGAGTGTCTGAACACTACGACGAGCACGGCGGAGCCGGATTTCACGCCCTGCGATAGCGGACTTCCCGAGATCGACCTCGACGCCGCGCTGGCCGCGCATGCGGCAACAGCTCAGCCCGCGAAACCGGCCGATGGGACGCCGTGGATTGCGCAAAGCGACAAGAACGTGCCCCTGACCGTCAACTCATCCGACGCCGGCATGTCGCTGCGCACGAGCCTCGATGATCTGCGCGATTTCAATACGAGGAACTTCACGACAGAGACGGGCGCTCCGGCTCTGCCTAAAACCACAGGATCGAAATCGCCGCTCGACGTCTGGACCAGTGTCAATCTCGACGGTTATGACGGCAACCCCGATCAATCGACGCGAGCTGGCCTGGGCGTCGATTACAAACTTTCCCACAAGGCGCTTGTCGGTGTTTCCGTCGAACGCGGGGATGCGCGGTCAATCACCACCGGCACGGAACAGGACTCCAAAGCGTCGGCTTACGTCACTCTTCAGGCGACGCCGTTGTTGAGCCTTGACGCACGGACCGAATGGCAAGCAGGAAATGCCGAGTTCGCAGCGGCCAATGGTGGAGCCGAGAAAAGCGCGATCATTCTGGCGCCAAAAATCAATCACTCGTTTGCGCTCGGCGACGGCAAGACGATCGCGCCGTTCGTCACCTATAAGCGCGAGTTCGATATGTCGACGGGACCGGAAGCCCTCAACACGCCCCAGCGATCCGCCGGCGCGGGCGTGACGTATACGGATCCCGACGCCTATACCTTCAGCGTCACGACAGACGTCGATGCCGCCACCGCGATTACGCCGGAAAGCATGAGCAGCAAATTCCAGCTGAGCGTGCCGATCAACTGAACGTCCAAGTCTCGATGGATTATAGCGGCGCCTTGAAGACGAAGAAGGCGCCGGCCGCGATCAACGCGAATCCGACGGCGTGATTGATCGTGATCGGCTCTTTCAGATACGCCACAGAAAAGATCGCGAAGACGATCAGCGTTATGACTTCCTGCATCGTCTTCAACTCGGCCGTCGAATAGATGGCGTGGCCGAAGCGGTTTGCCGGCACCGCGAGGCAGTATTCGAAGAAAGCGATCCCCCAGCTCACCAGGATGACGAGCCATAAAGGCCGGTCCATGAATTTCAGGTGGCCGTACCAGGCAAATGTCATGAAGACGTTCGACATCGCCAGCAGGACGATGGGCAGGATGGATTGCGGGATCATGGGATCATCATTTCCAAGGGCGCGAAAAAAACGCGGCGCATAGAACGCGCGAAGCAGCTGCAAGTTCCGAACCAGTCAATATGCATTGACCGGCGGCTACCGCTCTTAACACCCGTCGCTCTGAAACGGCAGCCCTGTTAAATTGCCACATACATCGTGAGGGAAACTTCGCAATTCATCGGCGTTGCCATTTTAGATCGGCACTTGAAATATCGCATTGGACTCCTAGCGGCCGGTCTGATCGGAGAGTGGTTATGATCGAGATCGCAGCCGCCGCATGTTTGATCGGCGCACCGGAACATTGCCGAGACGTCAGCCTGACATTCGAGGCCGAAAATCTAACAGCGAATGCCTGTATGACGAGTGGCCAGATTCATCTTGCGGAATGGACCAATTCGCATCCCAATTGGCGGATCACGCGCTTCACCTGTCGCCAAGCAGACAGCGTCGCCAAGCTATGAATGTCTGACGATTTCCTCCGCATGCTGCCGGATCGGCCAAGCCGGAGCATCAGCTTTGTTCCAACGAAACTGCGATTGCCTGCGCTGCGCGCGAATAGGCGCGAATAGCATGCGAGGACGGTTATTTCCGTCGCTCAGAAATTCTCAATCTCATCGGCAACTCATCCGAATTTCGCCATTGGCAAATTGGAACCACACGCGATCGCGGCGCGTTGTTTCGCCAGCCAATGAGGTTGTGCCAATGAGGTTGGGAATGTCCGACAGCATCAAAGACACCGTTCCGAAAGTCCTGAAAACACTTTGGGACCTCGAGACCGAATTGCGCGGCGCCGCCCAGAACGGCGTGATCCTGCGTCGCGAGGAAGCAAGTAAGCACTTGGCTGAGGCGCGTCGCCATCTCGATGAGCTGCTCGGATTAGCGCGATCGCCCGAAACAACGGCTGAGACTTCAAGCCCAGTGGAGTCTTCGACGACGAATTCAAGCGACAATAGAATTTAAGGAGAAATCATCATGGCTCGCGACGTTATTCTCTGGTTGGCCGGTGTTCCGCTGGTCGTCATCATCGCATTGCATTTTTTTGGTTTCCTGCACTAGTCACGCCTAGCCAATAAAACCCGGAGCTCGCTCCGGGTTCTTTTTTATTCAGTGAGCAAGCAGAAATCTTCGACACAATGGATCAGCTTACGTCGCTATCGTCCTCATTTTCGTTCACTGCCAACATCACCGCGACGTGGCGGTTGAGAGCGTCGGCGACGAGCGTCGGAACAAGAGCCGGCCCGATCGGACCTTGCGCAGCATTATAGGCCGTCCGCATTTCGCCGTTCTTGCCCCACACCACCAACGCGAAGCCGGCGATCTCATCGACCTGATCAATCGCGGTCCGGCATTTCTCGAATAGTTCCTCACGCAGAAGCTTCGCGTCGAGCGAGGCGCGCGCGTTGCGTTCTGCAACAAGCTTAATGGGTGCGGGCATATTGCAAACCTTGTCCACTTTTCCGGTTGGGTAACTCCGTCGGCCACGACTTGGTTCGCCGGGTAGCTAAGGGTATCGCGCGGCCAATTGTTGCCAAATCA
Organism: Hyphomicrobium sp.; assembly: GCA_036560245.1. GTDB lineage: Bacteria > Pseudomonadota > Alphaproteobacteria > Rhizobiales > Hyphomicrobiaceae > Hyphomicrobium_B. The sequence continues at coordinate 11,371 of DATBRP010000014.1, read as the reverse complement.
TCAGTCATGGGACCGCGAAATAAATGACAAATTTTCATATCTCGTCTGAACGTGGGTCACGGCTGCCGGCCGCTGGCCCACGTTTCGTTTCCGCCCGAGGCCGTGCAACCAACGTCCCAATCTCCGCGTTGCACAATGCACAATCACATTTTCAACGATGGAGTTTCGACTAATGGCATCAACATCATCCTCGTCGTCATACGGCTCTGGTTCGGTCGACGATATCAAGGGTAAGGCCAAACAGACCTTCGACGCCGCCAGCGATATGGCCGGAGACGCCCGTCAACAAGTCGAAGAAGTGGCCGGCAACGTGAAGGGCGCGATCAATAGGTCCGTGAAGGAGCAGCCGATCACGACGCTCTTGGTCGCCGGTGCGATCGGTTTTGTCGTCGGCGCGTTGTGGAAGTCATAACGACGACGTCGAGGCACGCTCGTTAAAGCAGTAGGAAGGCGCGGGCCGCATCCATTGGGAAAGGGAGAGTTCGCTCTCTCATTTCCGAATTGGCGGCCCGCCCTCGTTTTCTTGCGCCTCCGATGGAACGGAGGTGTCTCTCGCGTGGCGTAACTCACCACTGTAAAGGTCGACGGCCGCTGCGCCGACCTCATGGATATAGGCACGCGCCAAACGCCCCGTGATCGACTCCTTCATCCATTGCAACATGGACTTCGATAGCCGTTCACGCATTTCGTATGTTGCGGCGGTGGCCGGATTGAACGCGCGCGCGATCCGCCAGAACGACCATGCGCGGCCCGCGACGTCGTAGATGCCTCGCCAGCGGTAGATTTGCGCGAACTGAGCAACCGTCAGGCGGCGGCCGAGCGGAATGATGCCTTCGAAGATCGGGCGCAATCGGCCGCTGACCTGTTCGATCAGCGTCAGCGCTTCCGGCACGGTGAAGCGCAGCATCGGGTCTTGGCGGTCGGGATGATAGACCTTGGCAACCGTTTCGACGGTTTTGAGGCCTGTGTTTAGAAGATCGTTCCAGGAGCCGATGTCATTCGTCGACACGTCTTTGGCAAGCACCTTCACGGCGGCTTCGGCGGCGATGCGCTTTCGCTCGGCTTCACCCGCTCCGACGGCGATGGCCTCCGCGACAGCATCGCTGGTGTCGGCGCGAGAAGGCTCGGTGCTGAGCGTTGTCCGCTCGAAGATGTAGGCGATCAGGGTGCAGGCGAGCGTCGCGATCGCCCAATGGATCAGATAGCCGTGCTGCCACAGCCATAGGCTGCCAAGCGGAATCAACGCCAGCGTCGGCAAGAGGAGGCCGAGAAATACGATGGCGAGGCGGAGAGGGTTGAGAGTGTCGCTCATAGGGCCCCGCGGGTTCCGGTGGCAGCCTTGAGAAACGCCCCGTTACGCCCCCCGGTTCCGAACGAGCCTGCCACCGCCGCTCGTCCGGCTAATCAATGAGCCAGTCAATAAACCAGCCGATATCAGCTCCACCGGCGGTTCGACCACATCCACTGTTCCGGCATTTCGCGCACCCAATCTTCGAACTGGCGAGTCATTTCTGTTGTCGCCCATTTGACATCGTCGCTGTGGTTGGCTGTCCGGGGAACGCGCAGTTCCTTCAGTTCGATCTCGAAGCGGCTGTCTTTGCCGACGCGCATGCAGCGCGACATCCAGATGCGCGCGCCTGTCCGCCGCGCGATCATGGCCGGAATGGCGACCGTCCGCGCGTCCTTACCGAAAAACGGTACGGGCAGTCCGCTGCCGTCATAGAGATCGCAGACGACGCCGAGACGTCCGCCGCGCCGCACGAAATCCATGATCACGCGCGCCGTCTTCTGGCTTTCGCCGTGATCGCCTTCGACCTTGCCGCGCCCGAACAGTCCGCCCGGATAGAGATCGCGGCGCTGATAGCGCAGATAGCGATCGACGTAGGGATTGTTGACGGAGCGATAGACGCAAGCAGGGTCCGCGCCCGCGATCGTCAGCGGCCAGATGGCCAGTTCCCAATTCCCCATATGCAGCGACGCACCGACGATCGGGCCGAGCTTGCTGGAATAGCGCGCAAAAACTTTCGGGTTCCGGATGTTGATCCGCGACGGATCGGCGATGATCTGATCGATGCGCATCGTCTCGGCCATGACGCGGCCGAGGTTTTCCCAGTGTTCGAGCGCGATGGCTTTGCGCTCGCTTTCGGACTTTTCCGGAAACGCGATCCGAAGGTTCGCGAGCGCGCGGTTGTGCCGTTTCGGGTTGATGATCGGCGCCAAGCGACGCCAGCACCATGCCGAAAAGTGCGTTGCTGCATCGAGCGGCACGATGCGCACAGCGCCGACGATCGTGCGCAGCAGCGCGTATTCGAGCCTGAACTGCAAGTCACGCAGCGGCGAGGCGGCGACGGCCGTGGTCAGAAGTCATCCCCTTGCTTGGCGAAAGTCATCCGAGGTCATGCCCGCCGGGAAGCGGGCCAGTCAAGGGCACGATCCGACATTTCCCCGTTTGCGAGGATGGGCTGCATCAGGGAGGGGCTCGCGGCGGCCGGCATGACGCCTTCGCGCATGACACGGGCGCGCAGATGGCCGCTCGTCGCGAGTGCGAAAAGTCCCAGGCCCCGGGCGAAGTGGACGCCTGGGATCGACGATAGCAATGACCGGTTCAGCAGGTCGACCGCGAAGACGCGGGAGGAAACGTCGGCCCGCCGCAGCCGGTCGTAACGTGCCAGAACCGGCTCGCTGCCGATGTCTTCCCCAGCGCGCAACGACTCGCTTGCGGTCTCGGCGAGCACGGCCGCATCGCGGAATCCAAGGTTCAACCCTTGCGCACCGATCGGCGGCATGACGTGAGCGGCTTCGCCGACAAGCGCGACGCGCCGTTTGCCGAGCGATGACGCCGTCTGACCGGAAAGCGGATAGGATCGCCGGGGAGCAAACGCGGACAACGTGCCGAGCAGTCCGCCGATATGCTTCGCGAGTTCCAAACGGAAGCCATCGTCGTCGAGCGCGGCCAGTCTCTCGGCTTCTTCCGGTGTCTCGACCCAAACGAGGCTCGATGTATCGCCGGGACCAGGGACGACGGTCAGCGGTCCGATCTGCCGATGCAACTCAGTCGAAATGCCCCGATGCGGCCGCGAGTGGGCGAAAGTCGTGACCACCGCCGCTTGCGGGTAAGACCATCCCGACGCCTCGATGCCGGCGGCCGTGCGGGTCGGAGATCCCCGGCCGTCTGCCGCCACGACAAGCCGGGCAGTGACCGTTCCGCCTTCGTGCGTAGAAATAGAGGCACACTCAGCGCCGAGGTCGAAGGCCGTCGCGCCCTTGCTGACGATGCGCGTGAGGCGTGCTTTCGCCGCGTCTTCGAGTGCCGCCGTCAGCGCCGTGTTGGCGACGCTGTAGCCAAAGGCCGGCAATCCGATTTCGCTGGAATCAAAGAGAACTTCCGGCGCACGCATCAGTGCTCCGCTCGCATCGATCAGCCTGATCGCGCGTAACGGCTCCGAGGCCGGTTCAATTTTCGACCAAACGTCGAGCCGTTTCAGCAGATTGATCGAGCCGGACAGAAGCGCGGAAGCACGGCCGTCGCGGCTGTCGGCGAGGGGACCGATCACAACCGTTTCGAGATGCGAAGCCGCACACGCGAGCCCGGCAATAAGCCCCGCTGGACCGGCCCCGATAACGGCAACGTCGAACACTTTATTCGCTGACACGGCGACTCCTGCGACTGTGATGATTGAAGCACAGAAATCGTCGAAAGGACCATCTGTTGCAGAACCGCAACCATCCGGAGCCCCGACTGTCACGCACCTGTTAAATTGGCCGGTTAGCAAAGGGTTAAGGCGCCGCGGCGGAGGTGAAAACCTCTCCTAGCGCATTGGCAGGAATGTCCGGCGCCCCTTCTGGGGATTGGGGCGCCGTTTTCGTGGTTGGGGTTTGTAAAAACAGAGGGGCACCGATGAATTCGGTATTCAAATTGTCTTGTAGCCGTATGGCGTTGCTTACAGCGTTCGGCTTGGCGATAAGCTTTACACCGGTTTCGGCCGCTGATTTGGGCGGCGATTGCTGCGCGGATCTCGAAGAACGTGTTGCTGAACTCGAAGCGACGACGGCCCGCAAGGGCAACCGCAAGGTTTCGCTGACGATTTCGGGTTGGGTCAACGAAGCCGTGTTCGCTTGGGATGACGGCGTTGAGCGCAACGCCTATGTCGGCACGAACTCGCTCGAGCAGTCACGCTTCCGCTTCGTCGGCGAAGCCCAGATCTCTCCTGGATATTCTGCCGGTTACACGCTCGAAATCGGTACGCAAGGTCATGCCTCGAATAAGTTCGATCAGACCACGGACGCCAGCTCCGGCGATAACATGCTGACCGTCCGGAAGAGCAACTGGTGGCTCAAGAGCAAGGACTACGGCAAGGTTACGGTTGGCCTCGAAGGCACCGCGACCTACCATTTGCTTGACGACGCCGACATCGCGAACACGCGCAACGTCTCCGACGCTCAGGCCGCTGCCGTAGCTCTCGGCAGCTTTGGATTGAGAAACAACGGCAATTTCCTCGGTTCGAGCTCGAACAGCAGCATCGGTCTGCGTTGGAGCGACGTCCTGCGTGGCGTCGACAACAACACGGACGGTCAGAACGGCCGCCGCAACATCGTTCGCTACGACTCGCCTGAAATCGCAGGTTTCGTCGTCACCGCCTCCTGGGGCGAGGACGACATGTGGGGCGTGTCGACGACCTACAAGAACAAGTGGGGCGACTTCCTTGTCATTGCCAAGGCTGGCTATGAGCAGAACTCCGACGAGGGCACGTCGCAGTGCTCAAGCACGCCTTCGGCTTTGACCATCCCATCGGGACCGGCACATCAAAATTGCGCATGGTGGGGCGCCGCCGGCTCGATCATGCACGCGCCGACAGGTCTCTACGTTTACGGCGGTTGGGGTGAAAACCACGACTACTCGGAAGCCCAGGTGACGCAGGGTGGCTTCAGTCCTGATGCCGACGACCAACTGTGGTTCATCCAGGGCGGTATCGAGCAGAAGTGGATCCCGCTCGGCAAAACGACGATCTTCGGTGAATATCGCCAGGACAACGGCGGCTCCAACCTTGCTAAAGGTTTCGCAGCCGGCGGAGGAGCCGCGGGCGACCTCAAGACCGAATACATCCACGACAGCCAGATCAACAACTTTGCGGCCGGCATCGTCCAGAACATCGAACCCGCCGCGATGGACCTGTACGTCGTCTATCGTCATGCCGATGGCGACGTGACCAACGCCTCCGGCGATACCGCCAGCCTCGACGCCTTCGACATGGTGATCATGGGCGCGATGATGAAATTCTGATCGCTTCCGTCTGCGACAGATCTAAGGGGCCGCCTTCGGGTGGCCCCTTTTTTTGTGCGCCCTTTTGGCTGAGGCGACAAAATGGCAGCGCTTACTTCGCAGGCCGCTTGGTAATTTCCTGTGTCGCGTCAGCAACATGGCGATGCTACCACACGCGTTCGAGAAACGAAGCTCCTGGGATTAACCGTGGGAAAAGGGCATTGAACTTCTGTTGCCTACCGCGCATCACTACCTGATGTGCATGCTTTCGAGGCATTGCGGGGTAGACGTGAGACGGTATCTATTGGTGATTGGCATGTTGGCAGCGATAGCTGCCGGTGCGAACACCGGTGCCATCGCGATGGACGAACAGCGTGGTCCCGTACCCGCAGGACCAGACGTGCCCAAAGCGGATGTGCAGGAACAATCCCCGCCGAAAAGCGAGGGCACCGAGATTCGCATTCCGGGCCTTGGCAAACTCGGCACCCTTCCGAAAATGGATTTCGGGCTGGAACTGCTTTACGGCGCGGCCGAAAGCAAGCCGATGCAGGATGCCGAGCCCGAGGATAAGACCGACCAGCAGGATCTTATGATCCACGGCAGCGTGAAGCACCGCTTCTAACATCCCTCCTGAAAGTTCTCGCTACAACGCGATCGAAGTGCGGACGGCAAGCGCCAACGGAATGCGAACCCATCTCTTTTCATCCCGGCCGCAGCGTAGTGGAGAGCCGCGACCCAGGAGCACAACCTCAGGGTCCCGGGTCTCGCAAAAGAGCTCGCCCGGGATGACAATTCAGCCCAATCGCATCCTCGTCCTTCGGCGGAACGACGTACTCTCTCTCTTCCGTCATCCTCGGCCGAGCGCGGCGACGTTACGGCATTCCGGCCGGCGCGACGAAGGAGAGTCGGCAATGCCAAATAAAAGAAGCTGCGTCGCAGGCCGGGGATCCAGCGCAAGACTCGTCGCAGACGCAATTGGCACTTGGCCGCGTTCGCGCCGCCGACGATGGCGCGCGGCCGGTAGCACGCTGCCCCCCAAAAACACGTCATGGCCGGCCTCCGAGCCGGCCATCCAGGGCAACGCAACGAATTTCCGCCTTTCCCGTCATAGCCGCCCCGCATGCGCAGCATGCTCTCTGCATAACAGTGGCCGTCCACGCGAACCCGAATAGCTTCGATCGAGCAGAATAACTCTGCCGATCGGCACAGCGATTTACCTGCTCTTAAAGCGTCGTCGTCATAATCGACAACTCCCGGCCATCTCCTCCCTCGGAGACCGACGCTGTGCTGCGTTCGACTAGATCTGATAGACGAAATGGGTCCCGGCGACTTCTTGGGCAGACATTTGTGTTGCTTGCCTGCCTGATGTCGACGGCCTATTTCGTCTATCACGCTCGCTACGGCCAACACGGGCTCGAAGTCCGCAACAGGCTGATCGAACGCTCCGCGCTCCTCGATTTCGAAATCAAGGGCCTGGAAACGGTGCGCACGAAGCTCCGGCGCGACGTGGCGTTGCTTACGCCTGAAGTCCCGAATTCCGATCTGGTCGAGGAAATCGCCCGCGACGTGCTCGGCTATGTGCGCAGCGACGACAGGATCATCGCCGTCCGCTAGGGAACGGCCCGTCTGCTGCGATATTCAAAGCAAGCCTCAGCCAGTTCTGCGCGCAAGCGTCGCCGCAATTTTCTTGCGGCGCCGTCCTGCGACGATTAAATGCCCATCAGGCTTGTTTGTTTTGCGTATCGGAGGCTGCTGGCATGAGCGACGTACAAGAGGCAGCGGAGCTGCTTGAGCTCGAAATTCCGGACGGCGTTCCCGAAGCGGAGCAGGCGGTCGAGCTGATTAGGGCATGGGTAGCCGACGGCGCGCTGATGGTGACGTTGAACGGCGAAGCGCTTGGCAACCGCTTGCAGGATTGGGGCCGGCTGCTGGCGCAGATCGGGCATCACATTGCACGCGCATCCGAAATCAACGGAGAGATGAACGAGAGCCAGTCGCTCGCCGAGATCCGCAAGGGTTTCGATGCCATGCTGCCGGTGAACGAACCGACGCTTTCCGGAAAAGTCCGCCGCCGCGTCACACACTGAGTTTTGCCCGGCGCTTACGGCCGGCTCCCCGAAGGGGAGTCGCAAGCGCCAGGAAAGGACATCCAGCGCTGGCGGCCGGCTCGCGGAACGCGAGTCGCCAGCGCCAAGAAAGTACTGTGGTACGCGAGCACCAGCCGGCTGCTGTCCACAATTTCCGGGATTGCGGATATTGTTCATCGGGGATGACGGCCTGTCGGCGGCTTGCAAGGGCCGTCGGCGCGTCGCTATTCACATAGGTGTGTGCGCGTTCTGTTGCACAGTGCAACACCGGGGGTGGACGATGATGGAAGGCGCAACAGGCAAGATCGGGATGGTCGTTCTCGCGGCGGGCCTCATGGGCGGATGCGCGAATACGGACCTCGGTCTTTCGACACAATCGCTCGGGCCGGACAAGGTGGCCGCAAAAACCGATCCCGTGTGCGTATCGCTGGCCAGTCAGATCAGCACGCTCAAGGGCGACGGCACCATCGAGCGGCTCGAGAAGGCGGCGGACGGCAAGACCACGAAGGTCGCGGTCAAACGCACCGCCCTGCAGAAGCAGGCCGAACTCAACAAGGCCTACGCCAACTTCCAGACACGCTGCGGCCCGGAGATGCCCAAGCAGTCCACCGCACAAGCGGCGCCGGCAGCGGCATCCGCCGAGAAAACCGCGAGCGCTCAGCCCGCTGCCGCCAGCAAACCCCAGGCCCAATGATTTAGTAGCCTCCGTCGCCCCGCCGTGCAGAAGCACGGGGGGAGCAGCGGCGATCGCGAATGCTTGCGATAAATCGGCGCCGGGCTAAATCGAACAACGTGCTGCATCGTTGCCACATAGGCGACATGAGGGGTTGCGAAGGCGGCATCGCTATGATCTTTGCCATGCAGCGAGGTTATTTCGGCGTTCGCTGCCATCTTCAAGCAAGTAGGCCATCTACAAGTAGGATTGCGGAATGCGGGGTTCTCTTGCGGCCATATCGCTGGTCGCCCTGACGGCGTTGATGCAAGGATGCGGTGGTGGTTCGGAGGGCGGCTACCACGATCCCGGTCCCCGCGCTTTGCCGAGCGGCGAGTCCTGCCAGTCGATCCGCGGCCAACTCAATCACCTCGATTCCAAAGGCGTGCCGGCGCAGGTGGAACGCGCAAGCAGCGGTGGCAAACTCTCCGCTTCGCAGCGCGCCGACGTTGACAAGTACAATCAGCTGCTCAATCAATATCTCGGCGCCCGCTGCCACGTGTAGGGTGCCATGCCGGCCGGGTGCCGGCATCGATCGTGTCTGCCTGCGCTATGCGTAAGACTGCAACACCTTCGGAGCCCATCCACATGGACGAGCAAACACGCGATCTCATCGTTTTTGCCATCATCGGCATCATTGCGGGATTTCTTGCTTCCATCGTCGTCGGCGGTGACGGCCTTGTCCGCTATCTTATAACGGGCATCATCGGCGCCTTCGTCGGCGGCTACCTGTTCAAGGCCTTCGGGATCAACCTGGGCATCGGCAACGCCCTTGTCTCGCAAATCGTGACGGCCGCGATTGGAGCGATCATCATTGTCCTGCTGGCGCGGCTCATAGCCTGATGTGAGGTTGCGCAGCCGCGTGGTTTGACGGCGAGGGCGCCGCTAGACCGTCTTCGAACTGTTGATACGGCGCTCATGCGCCGCTCAGCCTCATCCACGCCGCTGGAAATGTGCTTTATGGCGACGGGTCCCGTATCGACGCGGGATCGGTCCGTGCCGCCGGCCGGACGCGCTTGAGCACGATTTCAGCATTGCATCCATGCCATCGTATACGACCAGACGACACGTACCTTTCACGGCCGCGCAGATGTTTGCGCTGGTTGCCGATATCGAACGCTATCCCGAGTTTCTGCCGCTCTGCACCGGCCTGACCGTGATCTCGCGGCGGCCGCGCGACGAGGGTGGCGATGAATTCACTGCGCGCATGAACGTCGGCTACAAGGCGATTGCCGAAAGCTTCACCACACGCGTCGTCACCAAGCCTGCGGAAAAGCAGATAGACGTCAGTTATCTCGACGGACCGTTCAAGCGCCTCGACAACCGATGGCGCTTCAGCGATGACGCCACGGGGTCGACGATCGATTTTTTCATCGATTACGAATTTCGCTCGCTGATGCTCGGCGCGCTCGTCGGCGCCGTGTTCGATCAAGCCTTCCGCCGCTTTGCAGCGGCCTTTGAAGAGCGCGCCGCGCAGGTTTACGGCAAGCCTGCACCCGCCTAGTGTCCGTGGCAGCGGGCATCCGCACCACCGAGACAGTTGATCGCCGTCGTGGATGGCCGCCTACGCGGCCATGACGTGACGGAGAGACGGTATTTCGCGCGGATGCTGGGTGCCGAACTGTCCGCGTCCTACGGCCACCCAAAACTTGTCATCCCGGGCGAGCGCCCTTGCGAGACCCGGGACCCAGCGGTGTTCGGTCCTGGGTCCCGGCTCTTCGCTTCGCTTCGGCCGGGATGACAATACTTTATTTGCGTCATGGCCGCGAAGGCGGCCATCCACGCAAGCCGCCTCCGGCTCTCATCTACCGGATAATCTTCTCGGAGTTGCGAGCCAGCGCCAGACCCTTCAACGTTTCGAGGCCCTTGGTGTCGTGAAGGATGACCCCGTCCAGATTGGCCCCGGTGACATCGGCATCGGTCAAATCGGCGCCGGACAGATCGGCCCCCGTCAAATCCGCACCCGCCAGGTTGGCGCCGACGAGATCAGCCTCGCGCAGAATGACGTCGCGCATCACCGCATTCTTGAGCGTCGCAAAGCTGAACCGCGATTGAGTCATGTCGGCCCGGGTCAGGATTGCGCCGTTCAGGTTGGCGCCCGAGAAATCGGTTCGCCAGATGAACTCGATGAAGCCCGTCTTGCTGGTCGGTGCGCAATCCGAATCCGTCAGATCGGCGCCCGAAAAGTCCGAGCCCATGAAGCTTCCGAAAAACCTCGTGCCCTTGAGGGAAGCGGCTTTCAGACTCGGTGCTTCCTTGGGGTTCGGCGACAATGTCGTGAACGATGAAGGCCGCATCATGCTGGCATGATCGAGAATTGCACCGTCGAGCCGCGCGCCGATCAGCGTCACGCGATCGAGCCTCGCGCCAGAAAGGTTCGTGCCGGAGAGGTTGGCGCCCGAAAGGTCGGCGCCGAAAAGATCCGACTTGCTGAGGTCGGCGTTCTTGAAATCGAGACCGGCGAGATCGAGCCGTCTGAGATCCCGGCCGTTGAGAGCGGGATGGCTTCCAGGCACAGCCTTGAAAAGCAGAACGGAAATATCGCGCGCCGTCGCATCGGCCGCCGAGCACGGGGTGATGCCGACGAGAAGATGAGAAAGCGCCATAAGGCACACAACTCTCGCGACGCCGCTTAGCGCTCTCGCATCTGTCATCCGGCAACCTTTTCGAGAAGCCTTAGCGCCTCGCGGACGCTCGCGATGCGAACGCTCTCCCGACCTATATCGCCAAATTCGCAGCGTTGCACGCGGGTGGCGTCAGTTCGGGAAGCAATTCCGATGAAAACCAGACCGACGGGCTTATCCGGCGTCCCTCCGCCGGGGCCGGCTATCCCGGTGACCGCGACCGCAAGATCGGCCGACGCCGTTTTCAAAGCTCCCTCCGCCATAGCGCGAGCGACCTCGGCGCTGACGGCCCCATGCTGGCGAACGAGGGCGGCGTCGACACCGATCATGGCGGTCTTGGCAGCGTTGGCGTAGGTGATGAAACCCTGCTCGAAAACGTCCGAAGATCCGGCGATGGATGTGATCGCGCCGGCGACGAGCCCGCCGGTGCAGCTCTCTGCCGTCGCGACCTTCCGGTGCGTCGCGCGCAGGCGCTCGATCAAACGGCCGGCGCTTTCCAGGATATCGGTGGGAAACACGGCGAAGCCCCTCGGTCACCAAAAACGAATCGGGGAGTGCTTCGGGCGAAGCACTCCCCAGTGACGCTATCCAGAGAGAGGAGAATGTGCAAACGGCCTAGCTGATCAGGCCGCGGCTAGGACCTCGGCATGTGAAAGCAGACCATCAAGTACGTTGCGACTGTCGGAAC
>DATBRP010000013.1:0-2983 GCA_036560245.1 Hyphomicrobium sp. | reverse complement strand
GACGTACGCCAGACTTCGGATCGGCATCCGTCCCGCTTCGAGAGGCGGCAATATCCGCACAAGCGCGATCGTGCTTCCGACATACGTCAATATGCCGACGGGAACGGCAATGAACGCACCCGCGACGCCGCCCATCGGGCCGTAGAGCCATAGACCGGCGAGGATGATCACCACGGACGGAACGATCGTCGCGATAAGGAAGTAGCCCATGACATAGATGAGCGCGAGGTGAAGTGCTCCGAACAGGAAGGTTCGCACACGGCCAGCCGGCACACCGACAGCCTCGGGAACGGCAACATCTGCCGGACGCGCCGGCGATCCGCGCCGGCCTTCCCCGTTCTTCATCACCGTACCGTCGGGCAGCAGCGACATGTCGTCGAGCCGGGCGCCGTCACCCATCTTCGTGTCGAGACCGAGGCTGCAATGCATGCCGACAAAGCAGTTGTCGCCAATCTCGATCGGCGCGATGACGAGGTAGCCGTCTTCCACCCGGTATCCAAGCAATTGACTTTCGAGGCCGATGCTTGAGCCCTCCCCGATCGACACGACGTCAAATGCCCCACAAAGAGCATTGGAGAGCACGACGTTGCGGCCGATACTGGCGCCCATCGCGCGCCAGTAGAGGTTCATCAGTGGCGTGCCGGAAAACATTTCGGCCCAACTCAGCGCCTGAAAGCGCGTCACGAGCCACCAACGGAAATAATAGAAGCTCCAAAGCGGATAACGGCCCGGCTTCACGCGTCCGATGACAAGCCATTTGATGGCGATGCTGAACAGCAGCATGCTCGGCCACACTGCGAAGCCGCCAATAGTCAAAATAGTTGCCGCGCGGGGCCAGCTTATCGCACCGTCGATCACCGCCGTCGCCATGATGACGACGAAAGCGAGCGGTGCCGCCAGTATGCTGTAATAAACGACGACGCTCAGCGCCTGTAGGCCTGCCACCGTCCAACGCATCAGCGGATGAACGCGTTTGAATGCCGCTTCCGACGCCTTCGCATCGGTGGCGTCGTGGTTCTGATTGCCTTTGCGCGACAGCAGAATGGCCGCCAGCTGACGCACCGTTCGGTATTCGTAGAAGTCACGCACCGAAATCGGCACGCCGGGGAGCGCGGCCCGCACGAGACTGACCGACTGCGATGCCAACAGCGAGTGACCGCCAAGATCGAGGAAGAAATCGTCCGTTACCGAAATTTCCGGCAAACGGAATGCCTTGGCCCAACACGCCGCCAACTGCGTTTCAAGTTCGCCGTCCGGCAGAACGATCTCGCCCGTCCCTTTGAGAAGCGTCTTGGGTGCCGGAAGGCTTTTCCGATCGACCTTGCCGCTCGACATCATCGGAAGCGTATCGATGATATCGAGATATTGCGGAACCATGTAAGCAGGCAGCCGGCCGCGAAGCACTTCGCCTATCGCCTCGCGATCGAGGTTGCCCGCCTGTCCGTTGCAGACAACGAAGGCCGCGAGCTGCTTCATCTCGCCCACTTCGGTCACGGCAACGGCAGCGGCCTTGATCTGCGGATTTTCGAGCAGCAGGGATTCGATTTCGGAAAGCTCGATGCGAAAGCCGCGGATCTTCACCTGGTCGTCCAGGCGCCCAAGAAAATAAAGCTCGCCTCCATGCCCGAGCCGCACGTGATCGTAAGTACGATAGAGACGATCTTTTCTCTCGGGCTCAAATGGATTCGCAATGAAGCGCTGCTCCGTGAGCGCTTCGAAATTCATATAGCCGCGTCCAACGCCGGCGCCGCCGATGAAAAGCTCGCCGGATTCGCCGGGGGCAACCGGTTGCAGATTCTCGTCCAGTACGTAAATCGAATAGCCTGGCAACGGCTTGCCGATGGCGATGGGCTCGCCATCCACACACTCGGACCAGGTGGCAACGACGGTCGCTTCCGTCGGCCCGTAAGTGTTGAGCATCCGGCGCCCGGGCTTAGCCCAGCGCGTCACGAGTTCGTTGGAACAGGCTTCGCCACCGAGGACCAGCGTCTTTACAGTCGAAAGTTCCTGATCGATCATCGCTAGCATCGTCGGAACGGTCGAAAAGTAGGTGATCCTCTTGTCGTTGATGAATTGCGCGACGTCCGCGGGCGAGCGCTCGATCTCCTCCGTCGGCACCACAAGAGTTCCACCGCGCGAAAAGGCAGCCCAAATCTCTTCGACGGACGCGTCGAACGCGGTCGAAAAACCCTGATAGACGCGATCCAGAAGACTGACGCGGTAGACTGTCTGCAGCGTTTTAACGAACGCCACCGCATTGTGGTGTTCGATCATCACGCCCTTCGGCCGTCCGGTCGAACCCGAGGTGTAGATCACGTAGCTGAGCGCGCTTGGCGTGAGTTCGCGCTCAGACCGGATAACCGGCGTGATGGGCTGCTCGGCGAGATCGTCTTGCTCGGAATCGAGCCGCAACAGCGGCGTTTGCAGTTCTTCCTCGATGCGATCGGCAAGCGCGTCTTCCGAAACGATCATCCGAAGTTTGGCATCGTCCGCAACGGCCCGAATGCGATCGAACGGCCATTTCGGGTCGATCGGAACGTACGCCGCGCCAGCCTTGAGAATTCCAAGAATGGTCGCGTAAAGCCGCGGCGATTTCTTTAAGTAAACACCGACGAGCGCACCGGCGCCGATACCCTGCTCGATGAGATAGTGAGCGATCTGATTGGCGTCGCAGTCGAGCTCTTCGTAAGTAACAATTTCGTCCGCAAACTCGATTGCAGCGTGATCAGGCCGGCGCGCCGCCTGCAATTCGAAATACTGGTGCAAAAGCCGCGGCTCTCTCGCGCGCTCGTTTTGCAAAGGCTGCCAGCTGACTTCGTGGATAGACAAGGGAACCCTCACTTGACTGACGCTTGGACGGAGCGCCCGACTCCTCGTGGCGGCTCATTGCGAGCGCTACAGAAAGTCGATGCCCTTGGTTGTTAACCAACCACGTCCTAAACCTCGGCCTCGCGATCCCCTCATTGGGCTCTCCCGGCAGAAG
>DATBRP010000012.1:0-4996 GCA_036560245.1 Hyphomicrobium sp. | reverse complement strand
GGCGCCAAAGATGCTGGCAAAATGCGCCTCGAAGGCAAGGAGTATGTCGTCCAGGACGGCGACGTCATGCACTTCCGGTTCGCGAACTAAAACCTAAAACAGAGTGATGACGATGGCCGACGAACTTCCTGACCGTCTTTGCAACGACCCGAAAAGCCCGTTCTTCAATGAAGAACTGCTAAAGCGCGACGTCGGCATCCGGTTCAACGGCACCGAAAAGACGAACGTCGAAGAGTACTGCGTCAGCGAAGGTTGGATTCGCGTCTCCGCCGGCAACGCCAAGGACCGCGCCGGGAGGCCCATGACCATGAAGCTCAAGGGCAAGGTCGAGCCGTACTTCAGAGCCACGGAATAAACCGCAACGTCGCCTTATCGCGCCGCGTTACGCTTCCGTGTCGCCGCGGCCTTGCGAGCAGATGCGCTACGCGCTGCTGCGGATCGCGACGCCGATGCCTTGCCGCCGATGCGACCGCCGCGTTTCGACGAGACATTCGTATCTTTGGCGCCTCGGCCAGAACCACTCTTGTTACCGCCGCCGGTCTCTTTGTTGACCGTCGCCCAGGCACGCCGTTCGGCTTCATCCTTGCCGACACCGCGGTGCTCGTAGCCTTCCTCTATGTGCCCGGCCATGCGTTTCTGCTTGCCGGTATATTCGGATTTGTCACCGCGCGGCATTCGAAGCCTCCTGAATTTTGATCGCACGCTGTCGAAGCAACGCGTGACAACATCAGAAGTTTCGATACGCGTTATGGCTTCTCGACGTTGCGGCCGTAGGTGCTGAATTTTTCGAGCAGGCGCACGACTTCGTCATCACTGAGAAGGTTCGGGGCTCCGAGGGTCAGCACCTTGTAGTATTGCTCGGCCAGGATTTCGACCTCGGCCGCGAGTTCCAGCGCGTGCGCCGGCGTAGCGCCGAGTGCGATTTGACCGTGGTTGGCCATCAAGCAAGCGTCGCGCTTTTTAAGGCCGTCGGCGACGTAGGCCGCCAGCTCTTCCGTTCCGAAGGTCGCATAGGGAACGCAGGGGATGTTTTTGCCGCCGCCCGCCGCGATCATGTAGTGGAAGGCCGGAATTGCCTTGCGTGCACAGGCGAGAACCGTGGCGTGCATCGAATGGGCATGCACCGCGGCGTTGCGGTCCGGCCGCGCCCGATAAGCTGCGAGATGGAAATGCCATTCGGTCGACGGCTTCTGCCGGCGATCCGGCACAGTGCCGTCGCCCGCGACAAAGACAATGTCTTCCGGCTCGGTTTCATCGTAGCGCTTGCCGGACGGCGTAATCAACATCCCGTCCTCAAACCGGCACGAGACGTTGCCCGAGCGGCCGGGCGAAAGCCCCGACCGGCTCATCTCCAAAGCCGTGTCGAGCACAGCTTTCCTCAAATCCTTCTCGCTCGGGTGTTTTGCTTTTGTCATGCCGCGCAGCTCTTATGCTCGGGATAAAGCGAAAGCAGTCCATCGCGCGACGCTTCGCAAATACCGCGCTCGGTGATGAACCCGGTAACGAGCTTCGCCGGAGTCACGTCGAAAGCCGGGTTGCGTGCGGTGGTTCCTGCGGCCGAAATCGCCACCGACGCAATGGCGCCATCCGGGAGGCACCCTTGCACGCGGAGCACTTCGTCGGCGCCGCGTTCCTCAATCGGAATGTCGCTGCC
This sequence comes from Hyphomicrobium sp., assembly GCA_036560245.1. Lineage (GTDB taxonomy): Bacteria > Pseudomonadota > Alphaproteobacteria > Rhizobiales > Hyphomicrobiaceae > Hyphomicrobium_B. The sequence continues at coordinate 3,342 of DATBRP010000012.1, read as the reverse complement.
TCTCGCCGTGCTCCAGTCGATCGTCGAATAAGGAAGCGCGACGTAGAAAGGCACGCCATTGTCGTGAGCCGCGAGCGCTTTCAGATATGTGCCGATCTTGTTGGCGACGTCGCCGCAGGCCGTGACGCGATCGGTGCCGACGATCACGACATCAACGTCGTCGCGCTGCATGAAGTGTCCGCCGGCGTTGTCGGCAATGAGCGTATGCGGGACGCCGTGCTGCAGAAGCTCGAATGCAGTGAGCGCCGCGCCCTGACCCCGCGGGCGCGTTTCATCGACCCAGACATGGACCGGAATGCCGGCATCGTGGGCATGATAAATCGGCGAGGTCGCGGTTCCCCAATCGACGCAGGCGAGCCAGCCGGCGTTGCAGTGGGTCAGAATGTTGACCGGCTGCCCATCCTTCTTTTCGGCGAGGTCCTTAATCAGCTCCAGCCCGTTTATGCCGATGCGGCGGCACGTCTCGACATCATCGTCGGCGATCTCGGCGGCGCGGACATAGGCGATTGCGGCGCGCGTATTTGGGGCCAGAGGCGCAAGCGTTGTGCGAAGATCGTTCAGCGCCCAGCGCAGATTGACCGCCGTCGGCCGCTGCTCTGAAAGGAACTTCAGAGCGCGGTCGAGCGCCCTATCGGACGGATCGGCGCGCATCGCGAGCGCTATTCCATAAGCAGCCGTGACGCCGATCAACGGCGCGCCGCGCACCTGCATCGACTTGATCGCGTGCGCGGCATCTTCAACGGTCTCGAGCCTCAAGCGCACGATCTGATGCGGCAGCGCCGTTTGATCGAGGATACCGACGGACCAGCCGTCCTGCTCAAGCCAAATCGTGCGCGACGGCACGCCATCGATTTTCATGGTGCAGTCTCCGTCAGCGCCGCCGACTTCGCAAAGTCAATGATTTCCGTCGCAATTTCCTCGGCACGAGTCTGAAGCAGCATGTGCGCGGCTGGCAAGACGATCATCCGAGCGCCGCCTTTTTCGCTGACGACCTTTTGCATCATCGTCACCGGCACCAGCCAGTCGTCGCGGCCGTGCAACACCAAGATCGGGCACTCGAGCCTCGAAAAGTTCTGCCTCACATCCACCTCCCCCACGGCCCTGAGACGCGCGGAGCGAACCGGCCGCGACAGGGCGCGCACAATCACGTCGACCTTTTTCCGCAGCTCGTCATCGCCATAGCGGCCCATCAGGATCGCATCTCTTATCTTTACCGGCGTCGTCTCGGGGTCGACGCGCGCCGCCCTGCGCAAGAGCCAGCCTGGCCAAGGATTCTTGACGAACGTCGCTGCCAGAATGACGCCCTTGATCTGGCGTCCGAGCTGCGTCGCGACCTGAATCGCCACCGGCCCGGAGAATGACTCGCCGAGCAAGAATACATCCCTGCCGTCGATCTCGTTGCGCACCAATTCGACATAGCCGGCATACCCAAGACTAGGGTCATTTGGGTAGCGCACGATCTTGACTACGAAGTCTGCTGCGAGGAAGGCGCCGATCCGCTCGAACAGGTCTCCCGTACCGTCGAGACCGGGCAACAGAACAATCTCCTGCGTGCCGGCGCCCATGTTCAAAACTCCGGAGGCCCAGACAGCGGAATGTGTATCGTCGCATCAAGACCGCAAGCCTCGCACCCCAGCACATACCATTCCGAATAGGGCCGTGCCGAGCGGTCAACGATTTTCGTTCCCGCAGCCCCGCAGACGGGACAGTTGCGCGACGCGTCGGGATCAATCCGCCATGCGGCGATGCACGCGAGTGCATCTTTCAGTCGTTCGCCTGGGAGGTCCACGGTGGCGCTAGTGTCCTCCGAATGCGACCAGGGCGTGACTTTCGACGCCGTGTTCGGCCAATCGCTTCATGCCGCCGAGGTCCTGCAGATCGACAATGAACGTCGCGCCGACGATCGTGCCGCGCGACCGCTGCACGAGCTTCACGGCCGCTTCGGCGGTGCCGCCCGTCGCAATCAAATCGTCAACGATAAGCACGCGCGTACCCTCACCGATTGCGTCCTCGTGTACCTCGATCACGTCGACGCCGTACTCAAGCGTATATTCCTGCCCGATGGTTTTCCACGGCAGCTTGCCCTTCTTGCGGATCGGTATGAAGCCACATTCGAGCCGGTCGGCGATCGCGCCGCCCAGGATGAACCCTCGCGCCTCGATGCCGGCGACTGCGTCGACCTTTAAGGCCTCGAACGGCTTCGCCATACCCCTGATCGCCTTCTTCAGCCCCGCGGCGTCGGCCAGCAGCGTGGTGATATCGCGAAACATGATTCCGGGTTTCGGATAGTCGGGGATCGTCCGGATAAGGTCTTCCAAGTCTTGCACTTGCTGCACTCCCGCCAAATTGACGGCGCAAAATAGCAATATCCCTGACATCTAGGTAGAAGCAGCGTAGCGCTAATGTGCGATTGATTCGGCACACGGCGAAGTGATGTTCGCTTGAGGGACAACGAGATGGCAGCGCAAGGCCCGACCGCGATGGCCAGTCCCGACTACAGTCCGTTCTCGGACGAAACCGACGACCTGCCGAAAACATTCCGCCGCGAAAAGGAAGCACGAGCTCGAGAAGCGCGCGAACGCGCGGCACAGGAGCGTGCGGCGGCTCCCAGCCTATCGACGGGTCCGGACGATTATTCCGGGCCTAGGCCTCAGATTTATCGCTCGGCCGACGTCGATCCGCGCCTCGAAGACGCCCCGCCTTCCGCCACGATCCGCCGTTTCGACGTGCCGTTCCTGCACCTTGTCAAATTCTTTTTGAAAGCGGTTTTGGCCGCTATTCCGGCCCTGATCCTGCTCGGCGTCATCCTATGGTTCGCCGGAGCGGGCCTGCAGGCCCTGTTTCCGCAGCTCGTCAAAATGAAGATCCTGATCAGCTTCCCGAACTGAATCTGTTTCGGCATCACTCAGTCATAAACTTGTAGACGCGACCTGGCATCGTTAGTCTCGCTGCGCCGTGTTGGCCTTTCCTTGGGGGAAACCATGAAGCGCGTTGATATTGCCTCTGTCACGCTTGCCGTGTTTGCTGCCGCATCCGTGCCCGCATTCGCCGACGATACCGGCGTCGCCACCATGCATGACCTCCATAAGGAGGGCGGTCGGACCTGCATGGTGAGCCACGTCCACGCCGGCACCGGCGAGGGCAAGACAAAGCCCGCCGCGATGACCGCTGCCTTGAAGGAATGGTACGCCTACACCGCGGGCGAGTACGGTTCCGATTGGGCGAGCTGGCGCAAATCTGCCGGAAAGAAAGTCACCTATGCCAAAGCCGAGACCGGCTGGAGTGCGACCGTCCAGTCACGGCCGTGCAAATAGACTGTCGTGACGTGTCCGTCGTCAGGCC
>DATBRP010000011.1:0-3649 GCA_036560245.1 Hyphomicrobium sp. | reverse complement strand
GCCCGAAATCGTGATGCGGATCGAACCGCCGGTATTGTACTGCTGGTTGAAGAAGCTGCCGACGTAGCTGTTGGCGCCGACCCGTGTCAGCGTCGCCGACTGGTCGACCTTGGCGGATGCCGTCGCGCAGGTTGCCGACATCTCGTAGCTCCTCTCGCCGGTCTTGGCGTAGTGAGCGCGGCAACGCGCCCTTTCCCTCGAGCCCGAAGTGAAGGCGATCGAACCGCTGCCGCTCCACGAGCCGACGAGCGAGGCGGACTCGGCCCAAGCGGGGCTGAAACTCGATCCGCTCAATCCTAAGACCGCAGCAATTGCGCTAACGGCAACAACGCGAGAGACACCCGATAGGACGCTCCGGATCATCGTAAAACTCCTGTGAAACCGGCCTTTGTAAAACGCACGCTGTACCCTAGCGAGTATTGCAGCGTTTCGGGAAGTGGGGATCGCAACCAATTTCGTCAATCGGGCGCGTGCGGTGAACTAAGAGTTTCCGAAGCAGAACCAATTGTAGGGCCGGAACGTTTCGTGCTGCGGCGCAATTAACAAAGGCCGCTTGCGGATTAGTCCAAATCCCCGATGAATCGGGGACGCAATGCACCTATGCGATGACGTCTATATGACGGTCTTGGCCGCGCCCCCGCTCGGAAGTGCTCGGCCATCGCGCAACCTGGACTTGTCCGCGGCGAAAAAGCGTGCTCAGCAGATAGACGATGAAGACTTTGCCCGAGGCGTTTCGCCCTTTCGACGCATGCATGCTCGACGTCGGTGACGGGCATTGGATTTATGTCGAGGAAGTTGGCTGCAAGGGCGGCCGCCCCATCGTCTTCCTGCATGGCGGGCCGGGCAGCGGATCGCAGTATCTGCACCGCACACTGTTCGATCCGGCGCGTGACCACGTCTTTCTGATTGATCAGCGTGGGGCTGGCCGTAGCCATCCTTATCTTTCCGTTGCCGCCAATACGACCGGACACCTTGTTGCCGACCTCGAAATCGTCCGCCAACATTTCGGGGTTCCCAAATGGCTGATTGTCGGCGGATCGTGGGGCTCTACGCTGGGGCTCGCCTATGCCGAGGCACATCCAGATCGAGTCCTGGGCCTGGTGCTCCGCGCGATCTTTCTCGGAACGGCCAGGGAAGTCGAATGGGCCTTCGTTAAAGGTCCGAAGATCTTCCGCCCTGAGCTTTACGCCGCCTTCTGCGAACGGCTCCCCCCGGCCGAGCAAACCGATCCGCTCGCCGCGTATCTGGCCCGCCTTTGCGATCCCGACCCCAAGACGCATGCCCCGGCGGCGCATGCCTGGTTCGCCTACGAGCGGGCGCTGTCTGAAATGACGCCGAAGAACGTGTCGATGCCTGAAGATCCATCCGAGGGTGGGCGTTTGCCGCCGACGCCACTGATCGAGGCGCACTACATTCGGCATCACTTCTTCCTGCGGCCCGGGCAGATTCTCGACGACGCCCACCGGCTGGCAGGTATTCCGGGGACGATCATACAGGGGCGATATGACCTTCTCTGCCCGCCCGAGAATGCACACGCGCTGGCCGCGGCGTGGCCTCAGGCGCGGCTCGAGATCCTCGACACGGCCGGCCACGCGATGACCGAGCCCGGTGTCATGGACGCCATGCGCCGCGCTATCGCAGAGGTTAACGGCTGACCGCGCCGGCGGCCTCCCCGCGAAGGCGGGGATCGCGGAACGCGAGTCTCCGGCGCCAACGAAAACTCTTCTCCGCGGCAGAGTCGCGTGTCAGGCCGTAAAGCCTTGACTTGACCCGCGAACACGACGATACACCGCTCATTGCTCTTCGATGGCGCTCGGGTCCTCGTGCCACTACAAGCGGTTCAACTACCGCGCTCGACCCTGCATCCAGATCAATCCTTAAGACAAGGCCACACCCCGAAAGCGCCGGTGTGGGCCATGGGACGCAGCCCCGGCACAAGATGCACGGGCCTCGAAGCCCTTGGGAAATTTTCACTTTGACAGTTCAGACTTTCGAGGCATTCGGCTTCGCCGAGCCTCTTTCGCGCGCCCTTACGCAGTGTGGGTACGCAACGCCGACGCCTATCCAGGCGCAGGCGCTGCCTCCTCAACTCGAGGGTCGCGATCTTCTCGGCATGGCGGAGACGGGTTCCGGCAAGACCGCGACGTTCGTCCTGCCCATCCTGCAGAAGATCGCCGCCGAAGCCATTGATCCCGCACCGAAACAGGTGTTGGCGCTCATCCTGGCGCCGACGCGAGAACTCGCGATTCAGATCGACCAGGAAGTTGCGAGCCTTTCTCGCAACATGCGCGTCCGCCGTGCCGTCGTGCTCGGTGGCGTCAGCAAGGGACCCCAGATCAACGCCTTGAAACGTGGTGTGCACGTGCTCGTCGCGACGCCCGGCCGTTTGCTCGATCACGTCAATATGCGCACCTGCGATCTCTCGCGTGTGCAGATACTGGTGCTCGATGAAGCCGACCGCATGTTCGACATGGGCTTCATTCGCGACATCAAGAAAATCGTCGCGCTCATTCCGGCAGCGCGACGTACGGCGCTGTTCTCGGCAACGATGCCGACCGAGATCAAGAAGTTCGCTTACGACATTCTGAAAGACCCCTTCCGCGTCGACTTGTCGACAAAGACGATGGTCGTCGATCGCATTGATCAGAAGGTCATGATCGTCCGGACGGCGGAGAAGCAGAGCCGGCTGCACACGATTCTCGCCGACGAAGAAGCCTGCAAACGCGTTATCGTCTTCACGCGCACGAAGCGCGGAGCCGACCGCGTTGCCGACCGCCTCGGAATGGCCAGCATCAGTTCTGCAGCGTTTCACGGCAACAAGGCGCAGAACGCCCGTCAGCGCGCACTCAATGACTTCATGATGGGCCACATTCGCGTGCTCGTCGCAACCGACATCGCGGCGCGCGGCATTGACGTTTCCAACGTCACGCACGTCGTCAATTTCGACATGCCGCTCGATCCCGAAACTTATGTTCACCGTGTCGGCCGCACCGCGCGGAAGGGCAACAGCGGCATCGCGATCTCGCTTTGCGATCCGTCGGAACGTCAGGAAATCACGGCGATCGAACGCTTGATGAAGCAGAAGATCGAAGTTATCGGCGATGTTGGCGGCGAAGTTCTGCCGATGCCGGAACGTCGTCCGCACCACGCTGCGAACGGATCGCGTCACGAAGGCGATCACAACGGTCGTGGTCGCGACCGTGGACATCGCGGCGACGGGGAGCGAGCAAAGTTCGGTTCCGGTAACGGTCACCGTGGTGGTGGCGAACGGAATGGCCACAGGTCGCCAGCCGCGGCGGCAACGCCGCGCGAAGATCGCGGTAGCCGTTGGCAGCCGACGGAAGGAGTTCCAGGGGACGCCGTATTCGGAGTAGGTGCACGCCCGGAACGGCCGGCACGAGATCGGCAGCGCCCGGATCGCAATCATTCCGATCGGACCCGCCCCGGCCAGAATCGCCAGGATGGTCCGCATCGGGGCGAACCTCGTCCGCAACGCCAGCGCGCCGACGGCCCGCAGCGTTCGGCTGAGCATCGTCCGCATGCAGACCGCCGGAACGATGATCGTCCCGTTGGAAATCGGAACGGTGAAAATCGTAGAAGCGATAATCGTCCCAATGAACATCGGGCTGGCGAAAGCCGTTCAGGCGAG
>DATBRP010000010.1:0-6100 GCA_036560245.1 Hyphomicrobium sp. | reverse complement strand
GCGCGCCATGCGGCGGGCGTGAGATCGTCCATCGCTCGTTGCGACAGCGTCACGACGAGCTGTGTCGCGATCCTTGGGCGCGCCTCATAGACTTGCGCAATGGTTTCAAGGAAACCACGGCTGGTCAGAGAGGATCCCAGCACTCCGACAAGTAGCGAGCCGTCCTTGTCGCGTGCTTCCATGCGCAACGACAGCACCGCAGCGCGAAGCAGCCGTTCGATATCGTATTTGGTCTCGTGCTCGTGGCCGATGACGGCGAAGTCAGCGTCGTGAACATCGAGCCGTGCGCCATCGCCCGAACGCAACGCGACCGCCATCTCGTAATGACTGACCGAGTGCTCCGAGAGCGTCACGATGGGCGCTAAGAAAACGTCCATCACGCGGCTTTCAATCGCGCGCGCGATTGCTTCTGCCTGCGGAGCCGCAGCCGATGCCGGCCCCGACGGGAGGTCGATCGAGGGAAGCTCGGGAAGCGGCAGCTCGTGCGATGCGGGAACTTCATCCGACTGAGAAGCGGCGGCATCCGAACCCGCGATGCGTTCGGCGGTGGCGGGAATGACGAGTTCATCCAGTCCCGGCAACGCCGCCGGTTCCGGCGTCTGCGGCTTAGCGGCAGGCGGCATCGTCAATTTCGGCATCAGGTCGCCGAAGGCCGGACGCTCGCGCATGGTGCTCGCGGCAGCCTTAAGCGCGCCGATCGAATGTTCGATCGCATCGGTCGTTGGATTTGGACGGGCGTCGGCGCGCAGTGGCTTCACCGGACGCGGTGGCTCTACTGAATTTACTTCGTCGGCGAGTTCCCTGATCTTGCGCTGAACAAGCTCGAGATCGCCCTCGACGGTATTGGCGGATCGGATGGCTCCCGGTATCGCCTGCGCCGAAGCAGCCGTCTCAGAACGTGGGCGGAACGACCAATGGTCACGGATCATTTCCGAGCGCGGCGCATTCGGCTCGTCAGCGGTGGCGCTTCCCGGTCCGGCGACCAGCGACGGCCCGTCGTTGTTGGCCGGCATGTGCATGCCGGTGAGATCGACGGGCGTGGCAAGATTTGGCGAACCCGGAGGTGGCGGAACGCTCTTGTCCAGCGACGGGATCGTGCCGCGCGAAGATGAGGAGGCTGTGCGGTCAGCTGCTGGCGCAACTACGGCATCGGACGTTGCCCTGGATGGAGCGGCCGAAGAGGCGCGCCCGGGTGCCGAGCCGGACTGAGTAGCGTCGAGCTTCGCCATCGCCGCGCCGAAATCCGGCATGCGGTTTTCGCTGGGCATTGTCGTCGTTGTGCCGGCAAGAGGGGGCATCGGCATGCCGCGCAGCCCTGCGGGCCTCGGTTTGTTGTTTTGGAACCGCGCCCGCGCCAGCTCGACCTTGAGCTGCGCGATCTGCGCCGACTTCTGGACCTGCTTGTGAATGAGCATGAAGACGGCCCAGGCGCCGATGCCCGCGATCGCGGACGCAGGCAGGGACAATCCGAACTGTGTGAACAACATCGTCGCGATCGCAGCCGACACGATGGCGATGCAGAGGAGCACAAAGCCATCGCGACGAGCGGGTGCGGGTTTCGCTTCCGCTATGGGCGCGGTCTCAACGGCCGGCGCTGGCGCCGGTTCCGATGTTGCTACACCAGGGGCCGAGGATGCCGCCGGTGGCTTCAAATTGTCTCGTCTTCTCATCGTGTTCTAGGCCGCCAATCGATTCGTCTCTGATCAGCTTCGCAGGCGCAGGAAGCCAGACGCAATGCAGCTTCCGTGACCTATCACCAAGTTTCAGGAGCATCGGCTCCAATCGCCGCGATTCATAGCCCGGCGGGGCACGTCAGTCACACATCAGCGACGCGCCGCATCGTGAATCGGCGGTGCACGGCCGCAAAAGCGCCCTTGACCCGTCTCCCACGCACCCGAATCGGCTGGCTGTTTAGGTCTCGTTAGGCGAATCGGCATGCTATCGTGCGACCGACGACGCCTCTCGCGTTCGCCGGTTCTGCGTGTTGTTGGGGAGAGGATACAGCGCCATGTACATGGATCGTGTCAGTACGAGTTCCGATGGTTACGTTTCGAGTGAATTTACGCAGGCGCGTATTCTCATCACAGGTCTTACCGCTGGAGCCGGAGTCGATGTCGCCCGCTCTTTCGCAGAACACAAAGCCCGACTGATCGTACACACGACCGAGCTTTCTCCAGAACTGATCGAACTCGTTGCCGTGCTGACGCAAAGCGCCGACGAGATTCGCTTGCACACGCATGATATCGCCACCGCCGATGCCGCCGCAGGGTTTGCCCAGACTTCGGCGCAGGCTTATGGCGGGCTGGATGCGGCCATCAACATGGCGTCGATTTCGCGCGCCGAGATCGAAGCCGTTCGACAGGACGGCGATCTCGATGCGCTCGTCACGGCGAAGCTCGCGCCGCTGGCGCAACTGACGCGCATCGTCGCCAATCGCATGCAGATCATCCTGAGCGAAGGGCTCATCCTCAACGTCTTCGAGATGCCGAGCCCTCGTAACGGGCGGGAATCGGCCATTGCCGGCTATGTCCGCACGGCGCTCGCGGCGATGACGGCGAAGGAAGCGCGCGCCTGGGCGACGAAAGGCATTCGCATCAACGCCGTCGGTCCGCATGTCATCGAAGACATTGATCGAAGCACCGGCGCGCTTTTGACCAACGAGCCGGACGTTGCGACACTGGCTCTTTATCTCGCCTCTCGGAAAGGCCGGTCACTATCGGGCCATGTGTTCGACAGCGATGGCATCGGTTGCTGACTCGGGGTTGATCTTCAGGCCCGATTGCTTTCCGTCATTCGACCGCCGATGATTGCCAGTCTCTCGGAGGAGAGAGGCCTTCATGGATATTCGGCAGCTTCAATATCTCCTGGCGCTGGCGCGCGAAAAGCATTTCACGCGCGCCGCCAACGCCTGCAACGTCACTCAGCCGACGCTTTCGGGACGCATCCGGCAGCTGGAGATGGAGCTTGGCGTTCCCATCGTCGAGCGCGGCCAGCGTTATCAGGGCCTGACGCAAGAGGGCGAGCGCGTCCTCAAGTGGGCGCAGCTCATTCTCAATAACTGGGCTTCGATGCATCAGGAGCTGGCGCATCTGGCGACCAGCGATTTCGGGCTGACCGGGCGCTTGGCGCTCGGCGCGATCCCATCGGCGCTACCGATGATCCCTTATTTGACGCGCGAAGTCCGAAAGTTGCACCCGCACATAGATTTTACGGTCATGTCCCTGAGTTCGGAGGAGATTTTGCGCGGGCTCGACGATTATTCGCTCGACGCCGGGATCAGCTATCTCGACAATGAACCCATTAATGGCCTGTTGGCGACGTCGCTCTACGCTGAGCGCTACTGTCTTTTCGTGCCGGATGGGCATCCTCTGGCCGGACGCAAATCCATTGCCTGGCGGGAGGCCGCCGCATTGCCGCTCGGACTGCCGACCGCCAACATGCAGAACCGCCGTATCATCGACGGCGCTTTCCACAGCGCGGACAGCCGTCCGGAGCCCGCACTCGAGACCAATTCGATGATCAATCTCTACACCAACACGCAGTTGATGGGTCTGCCCAGCATCATGCCGGACTATATCGTCGGCATATTCGGCAGCAATCCGGCTCTGTGCGCCGTTCCGCTCAAGGACCCTGAAGTCGCTCACAGCGTGGGGCTGATTACACCGGACCGAGATCCGGTCGCGCCGCTGGTCCGGGCTTTTCGCGAAGCGGCCGCGGCGTTTAGACCACAAGTGTCGGCTAGGGTGCGCGAGAAGGAAGAATAGTTGCTTAAACTATGGGCAATCCAGCAGTTATTGCACTGCATCATTGATGGCGTCAATATATGGATCGGTGATACCGATTTGATCGGGAAGGCAAAATAAAAGACTAGAAAACATGCGCTAAAGTACGCATCTAATACGTGAAACGACCCACGAACGGTCGGCCATAATGCTGAGGAAACGCCAAGAATGGCGAAGGTTGCAAGAACATCCAAGGGACCCCGTAGAGACGAAACTCCGCCGCCCCCGTCCACGCCGGCAGAGTTGGCGGCGCTGGCCATCTGCGCGCGCCACGGGAATGCGGCTTCCGAACTGTTGGAAATTCTCCATGAACTGCAGCATGAGCTTGGTTACGTTCCCGAAGCTACGTTACCGTTCATTGCACGCGCGCTGAACCGTTCGCGGGCCGAGATTTACGGCGTCGTGACGTTCTATCACGATTTCAAGCGGCATCCGGTCGGCAAGCATATCGTGAAAATCTGCCGCGCCGAAGCCTGTCAGTCGATGGGCACCGATCAGCTTTGTAAACATGCCGAGCAATCCCTGAAGACGCCGCTCGGCGGCACGACGGCCAATGGGCAAGTGACGATCGAACAGGTTTTCTGCCTCGGCAATTGCGCGCTCTCACCGGCCGTGATGGTTGGCGAGAAGCTTTACGGCAAGGTCGACGCCCGGCGCTTCGATGAGATCATTGCAGGTCTCGATAAGGAGGCTGCGGAATGATCACCGTATTTGTCCCACGCGACGCAGCAGCCCTTTCCGTCGGCGCCGACGAAGTTGCGGCCGCAATCGCGAGCGAAGCCAAGAAGCAGAAGAAAGACGTCCGCATCGTCCGCAACGGTTCGCGCGGCATGCTCTATCTCGAACCGCTCGTCGAAGTCGAAACGGCGAAGGGCCGCGTGGCCTACGGGCCGGTGACGGCGAACGATGTAGCCGGTCTTTTCAGCGCCGGTTTCCTCGACGGCAAATCACACAAGCTCGGGCACGGTCTGACGGAAGAAATTCCGTATTTCAAAAAACAGGAACGCCTGACGTTCGCGCGTTGCGGCATCACCGATCCGCTATCGATCGAGGACTATCGCAAGCACGGCGGCTTCGAAGGCCTCTCCAAAGCTTTGAAGATGAAGCCCATCGACATCGTCACCGAAGTGACGACGTCCGGCCTCCGGGGCCGTGGCGGCGCCGGCTTCCCGACCGGCATCAAGTGGAAGACGGTCCACGATCTCAAAGCCGATCAGAAATATATCGCCTGCAACGCCGACGAAGGCGACAGCGGGACGTTTGCCGACCGCATGCTGATGGAAGGCGATCCGTTCTGCCTGATCGAAGGCATGGCGATCGCGGCCGTCGCGGGTGGCGCGACCAAGGGTTATATCTACGTTCGTTCCGAATACCCGCATTCGGTGTATGCGCTGCGCGAAGCAATTGAGATCGCGCGCAAGGCCAATTGGCTCGGCGACAACATTCAAGGTTCGTCGTACTCGTTCGATCTTTACGTACGGATGGGTGCAGGCGCCTACATCTGCGGCGAAGAAACATCGATGCTCGAAAGCATCGAAGGCAAGCGCGGCCTCGTGCGTTACAAGCCGCCGATCCCCGCCATCGAGGGCCTGTTCGGCAAGCCGACGATCATCAACAACGTGATGAGTTTTGCGGCCGTACCGATCATCATCGCCAAGGGCGGCGCGTTCTATCGCGATTACGGCGTCGGACGCTCGCGTGGTACCCTGGCTTTCCAGCTTGCAGGCAACATCAAGCAGGGCGGACTCATCGAAAAAGCCTTCGGCGTTACGACGCGCCAGCTTGTCGAAGACTGGGGTGGCGGGACGGCGACCGGACGCCCTGTGCGCGCTGTCCAGATCGGCGGACCGCTCGGCGCCTACATACCCGTGTCGAAGTTCGATGTGCCGATGGATTACGAGGAATTTGCCAAGGTCGATGCGATGGTCGGCCACGGCGGTCTTGTCGTTTTCGACGACACGGTCGACATGGCTAAACAGGCCCGCTTCGCGATGGAATTTTGCGCGATCGAGAGCTGCGGCAAGTGCACGCCATGCCGCATCGGATCAGTCCGTGGTGTCGAGGTGATCGACAAGATCATCGCCGATGTCGACCGCGATAAGAACATCGCTCTTCTCGAAGATCTTTGCGTAACGATGGCGGATGGTTCGCTATGCGCAATGGGTGGGCTGACGCCTTTCCCCGTGTTGAGCGCTTTGCGTGGCTTTCCCGATGATTTCCATAAGAAAGCGCCGAACAAGTTTCTTGCCGACGCTGCAGAATAGACATTCAGGATCAGACGACCTCAACGAGGACGCAAGATGAACCAACACGTCAAG
>DATBRP010000009.1:0-2840 GCA_036560245.1 Hyphomicrobium sp. | reverse complement strand
CCCCACCGGCGCCGAGTATGATTGCGTCATAACGGCTGGATGCTCTGGTGCTCAAGGACCCCACTGCGCGACCTCTCTTGCTCTCAGCTTACGTCGGTGGCTGCTTCAATACTCTTCCACCGGCTGCGGCAACCCCAAATTGCCATCCCGCCATCGTCGCTGCCCCTGGCGCACAACGTCTAGTCCTCAACGACAATGAGAAGAGAGTCCGAAGCGAAACCGGCCGGCCGGCGTGTCACTTGTCGGCTGAAAGTTGACCACGCTTGTGAAGTCTGCTTCTGACCCTCAACGGACACAAATCCCCACGCTAACCATCCGCAAAACTTCCCCGCCAAAACTTATCCCCGCTCTCGCCGCTGCTCGCATACTCCCATCCATCTCACCACGCTGAGAAGGGCATGAGCTCGTGCCGCGAGACATGAGTGGATGAGAGCATGTGGGGTCGCGCGGAGAAATCGGTATGCCGCGGGTTCGCTGCCTGCCGCGCGTGGGCCTCTGATGAGGCTGCGCGGTGAAACGCCGCTCGAAAGGAGATGCGGGGGCGGATGGCGGGTTCGACGGCCCAGGGATCGCTGCCGAGGCGATCCGCACTCATACGAGAGGCGCCGGACATATGGGCCGGAGCCGAGGCGGAGAGTTGACATGCACGGGGCGGCATTGGTCCGCATCCCCAAACCATCTGCAAAGAGCGAGGCCAAGCCGCCCCGTCCCTTTTTTTCTTCGTGCACGGCGACTCGCGTTCCGCGAGCCGGCCGCCGTGCACGCTTGTGTAGAAGCCGGCCGGAGGCGCTGCACACGCGTTCGCCGATACCAGAAAAATTTGTCATCCCGGGCGAGCCCACTTGCGAGACCCGGGACCCAGACTCTCGCGTGCGGCCCTGGGTCCCGGCTCTGCGCTACGCTGCGGCCGGGATGACAAGGTGTGTAAACCAACGCAATCCCTCCCCCAACGTCATGGCCGCGAAGGCGGCCATCCACGACACCGGGCAAGAAACTCGCATTCCGAGACTTGCATCGTTCCGGCCTTCGCCGGGATGACGGAGGTTTGGGCACGAACTGAAAAACCCTCGACAAAGCGCGCCTCGTGCGCGACGAAGCACCAATTCCGACGCATCCGCGAAATTACCGGGACCGAATACGCCATGACCAAGACCCGCACCGAGACCGACACCTTCGGACCGATCGAAGTGGCAGCCGACCGATATTGGGGCGCCCAGGCCCAGCGCAGCCTCGGCAATTTCAAGATCGGCTGGGAAAGACAGCCTGCATCGATCGTTCGAGCCCTCGGCGTCATCAAGCACGCGGCGGCCGAGACGAACATGGCGCTCGGCAGGCTCGACCCTAAAATCGGCGACACCATCGTAAAGGCTGCGCAAGAGGTTGCCGACGGCAAGCTAGACGATCACTTTCCACTGGTCGTTTGGCAGACGGGTTCCGGCACGCAATCGAACATGAATGCCAACGAGGTAATCTCGAACCGCGCCATCGAGATGCTCGGCGGCAAGATAGGCTCGAAAAAACCGGTCCATCCGAACGACCACGTCAACATGAGCCAGTCATCGAACGACACCTATCCGACGGCGATGCACATCGCTTGCACCGAGGAGATCGTGCACCGCCTGCTGCCGGCACTGCGCAAGCTTCATAAGGCGCTGAACGCAAAGGCGCAGGCGTGGTCGCACATCATCAAGATCGGCCGCACGCACACGCAGGATGCGACGCCTCTGACGCTCGGCCAGGAATTCTCCGGCTACGCGCAACAGGTCGACAACGGTATCGCGCGGATCGAGTCGACGCTTCCCGCCCTGATGCAGCTTGCCCAAGGCGGCACGGCCGTCGGCACGGGGCTCAACGCCCCGAAGGGGTTCGCCGAGATGATCGCGGCGCGCATCGCCTCGATCACGAAATTGCCGTTCAAATCGGCGCCTAACAAGTTCGAAGCGCTTGCCGCGCATGATGCGATGGTGTTTTCGCACGGCGCCCTCAACACCGTGGCGGTATCGCTGTTCAAGATCGCCAACGACATCCGCTTGCTCGGATCGGGCCCGCGCTCCGGCCTCGGTGAGCTCGCGCTTCCCGAAAACGAACCCGGCTCGTCGATCATGCCCGGTAAGGTCAACCCCACTCAGTGCGAGGCGCTGACGCAGGTCTGCGTGCAAGTCTTCGGCAATCAGGCGGCACTGTCGTTCGCGGGCAGTCAGGGCCACTTTGAACTGAATGTCTACAATCCCGTCATGGCCTACAATTTCCTGCAATCGGTCCGCTTGCTGAGCGATGCCGCGGTCTCATTCACGGACAATTGCGTCGCCGGAATCGAACCGCGCGAAGACAACATCAAAGCCGGCCTTGAGCGTTCGTTAATGCTCGTGACAGCACTGGCGCCGAAAATCGGTTATGACAACGCCGCCAAAATCGCCAAGACGGCCCACAAGAACGGCACGACGCTGCGCCAGGAAGCCGTCGGTGGCGGCTACGTCACCGATAAGGAATTCGACGAGGCCGTGCGTCCGGAAAAGATGATCACTCCAGATTGATTCCCCGAGATTGAAATCCCATCGGCGCGGCTCGCAATCGAAGCAGTGTTTGACGGCTCCGCATTGCTGCACGTAAAATGCATCAAACTCAGGACGCCACGTCGGCATCCATTGCGGAGTGCATTTTATGACCGCCGAGATCGTCAATCTCAACAAGGTCCGTAAAGCCCGCGAGCGCGCCACTCGCGAAAAAGACGCGCAAGAGAACCGGCTGAAATACGGACAAGCGAAATCCGAGCGCAATCTGTTCGAGGCCAAGCATCGTAAAACGCAGTCCGAACTCGACGGAGCGCGACGCCAATCCGG
>DATBRP010000008.1:0-5860 GCA_036560245.1 Hyphomicrobium sp. | reverse complement strand
TGGTCTTTTGGGTTGTTTGGGGAGCTCATTAAATCCTCGGGTCAGCGCCGTGGGTAGCGGGGGCCGTTGCGGCCAGCGAAGCGATGGCGGAAACTGCTCATAAAAGGAAGGGGACACCCCGTCACGTTGCACCTTTTTTAGGATCGCGTCCCGTGGATGCTGAACGGATGTCCTCTGCCCGGCCTCGCTTAGCATTTCCGTGCAGGCCTGCGAAAGCGCGTGCAACGTCTTCGAGAAGCAGAGTAAAGGGCCGATCGAGGGCAGCATGACGTGCGACAATGACGTAATCGCACGGGGACAGTGCGTGTTGGCCAGCGGCGGCGGCGAATGCGGCCTTCAATCGGCGGCGGATGCGATTCCGGGTCACCGCGTTGCCGATCTTCTTCGTGATCGTGAAGCCGAAGCGTGCTCCGGCGACGCCAGCCCGATCTCCCGGCGGCCGCTCGCGCATCTCGATGAGGAACGCCGGCGTCGATGAGCGGCGGCCACCCCGGACGGCCAGGAATTCGGCACGGACCTTGAGAGTTTGTAGAATCGGAATTTCCACCTCCAGAAGCGGGTGCAAGTTAACCTACCGAGTCCCGTGACAAAATGGTCTCGCTCACATTTGAAGCGATTTGCCTGATTAGGGGCCGAGGCGCCAGAGCTTTCCAAGACAATAGCCGCGTCCGCCGGCGATTCATGAATTTCCTGATCCTGAAACATAGCGCCTCAGTAAGTCGAGGACTGCTGCGCAGATCTTATCGAGCCGCGTCCACGGGGGTCGGGAAGAATTTTAAGACCTCCGCGCTACCGTCTGCTTTTTGGATCAGCAACCATGAGCGATACGCTACAGGCTAATGCGCAGGGCATCCGGGAGCTGATCGCATTTCGGCTCGGCGCGCAGGAATACAGCGTTGACGTCACGGCGGTGCGCGAAATCCGCGGCTGGACGCCGGCGACGAGATTGCCCCATTCGCCGGACTACGTTCTCGGCGTCATCAATTTGCGCGGTCAGGCGCTCCCCATTGTCGATCTTGCGGCGCGCATGGGCTTTGCCCCGGCCGAGCCGACGTCGCGACATGCGATCATTGTGGCCGAGATCGAAAACGAGGATGTCGGTCTCCTGGTCGACGGCGTTTCGGAGATCTTCAGCGCCACGGAAGAGAGCATCCAGCCGACACCGGATATCGCTTGCGGTATGGCGCGGTCGTTCGTTCGCGGTGTCATTCCCGGCGAAGGCCGAATGATCAGCGTGCTGGCTTTGGAAAGAATTCTCTGACCGGCTTCAAAGCCGTTGACGGGCTGCCAAAGCTCCGTTCGGACAGAGGCAGCAAGCCGCTTCGCCGCCGCTGGATGCATTGACCCAGCCGTTCTCACGCGCGCAAATCATGGCGCGCCGAATAAATTGAGATTGCAGAAATTTTCGTCGGTCCGTGCGCGCGGGAGCGGCTCGGCGCCGAGTTCTAGGCCGAAAGGCGCTTGCGGCCCTTCGAACGACGACGGGCAAGAACCCTCTGGCCGCCGGTCGTCAGCATACGCTTGCGAAAGCCGTGGCGGCGCTTGCGAACGAGGCGGCTCGGTTGATAGGTGCGCTTCACGGAAGTCTCCGTCCAGGTCGTCTTCGCCCCATCCCGCTAGACGGAAAGCGAATTATGTTGGTTTTTCCGATGCTTAGAAAGGCCGCAGCGCCTGGGCTCAAGCCCGAGCAGGACGCGATTTCTCCGGAATTCGGGCTCTTATAGTTTGGCCGAACGGGCAAGTCAACGCGGCGGGACGCGCTCTTGTAGCGGCTGAGCTTGCCCGTCATGAGGCAAAAATGCCGGATGATCTGCAGGCATCCCTTGGTCACGCACAGGTTGGCACGTTTCGGCTCTCGATTGTTGCGATGTTCGGCTTTAGCGATGGAGGCGCATAGTATTAATGCGCTCTCGCACTCCAACGCTCGAAGGACGGATATGCCGAAGGATACTCCCGACGCCGCGTCCCAGAACCAGACTATCGAAACCGATTTCTGCATCATCGGCGCGGGCTCAGGCGGCCTCGCGCTTGCCACCGCCGCCGCAGCTTTCGGTCAACGCGTCGTCCTCATCGAAAAACACAAGATGGGCGGCGACGGCCTCAACTACGGCAGCGTTCCGTCGAAGGCCTTGCTGGCCTCGGCGCGGCGCGCCAACGCCATGCGAACGGCATCGCCTTTCGGTGTTCGCGGTGTCGAGCCCTTGATTGATCACGGCGCGGTGCGAGACCACGTCAAGGGCGCGATCGCGCGCGCGGCTCCCAACGCGTCGGCCGAACGCTTGGCCGGCCTCGGCATACGCGTGATCGCGGCGACAGCGAAATTCGTCGATACGTCGACGGTTGCCGCCGGCGATTTTCGTATCATGGCGCGGCGGTTCGTCATCGCAACCGGTTCCTCGCCTCTCATTCCGCCGATCCCCGGACTGGCGGATGTGCCCTATTTCACGAATGAATCGATCTTCGATAATGCCGATCCCGTGCCGCATCTGATCGTCATTGGAGCCGGCACAACAGGATTGGAATTGGCGCAAGCCTATCGGCGTCTCGGCTCGCGCGTGACGGTACTCGACGCCGCGCAGGCGCTCGGCGACGAAGATGCCGAGCTTGCCGTCGTGCTGCTCACCAAGCTCTACAATGAGGGCATTTCCATTCGCGAGGGCGTCCGCATCGCGAACGTTTCGGGACAGCGCGGACGTATCGTCGTTGAGATCGAGACAGCGGACGGGCGCGAGAGCATCGAAGGCAGCGATGTTCTCGTTGCCGCCGGGCGCAAGCCCAACGTTGCCGATCTCGGACTCGAAGCTGCCGGCGTCAAGGTCGTCAGCGGCGGCATTCTTGTGAATTCGGGACTGCGGACACGCAACCGCCGGGTCTATGCCATCGGCGACGCCGCCGGGGGCGCGCAAACGTCTCAGGCTGCCGGCGACCATGCCGAGGTCGTGCTTCGCCGCGCGCTATTTCGTCTTCGCGCCAAGCCTGCCGGACGATCAGCGCCGCGCGTCGTCTTCACCGAACCGGAGCTCGCCCACGTCGGCCTCTCCGAAACGGAGGCGCGATCCAAGTACGGCCGGATCAATGTCCTGCGCTGGCCCTATCATGAGAACGACCGGGCGCAGGCCGAACGCGAAACCGATGGCCACATCAAGGTGGTGACGTCGAAGCGGGGCAACATTCTGGGCGCGGCGATCGTCGGGGCGCAGGCGGGGGAAATCATCCAGATGTGGTCGCTCGCCATATCTCAGGGATTGAAGATCCGAGCGATGACGGAATGGATATCGCCCTATCCCACATTGTCGGAAATTAATAAACGCGCCGCCTTACGTTACTTTGCAACAATGCCTAGTAACCCCTATGTGCGCAAAATCATCGCGTTACTGGCGAAGCTCGGTTAATCCTCTTTGCCAATGGAGATTCTCAATTCGGTGCAACGCGCCATTTTCAACGGCAACGGACAGCGTGGTAATAACGGTGCGGCGAAGGCATCAGCCATCACCGCTCCTTGGCGCGCGCTGACACGTTTCTGGGCGCGTCGCGGCCTGCCGGCGAAGCTGATCGCGCTGACGGCCGTTTTCGTGCTGATCGCCGAAACGCTGATTTTTTTGCCGGCCATCGCGAACTATCGCATCACGTGGCTGCAGGAACGGCTAACGGCAGCGCAATTTGCGGCGCTGGCCTCGGATGCTTTTCCCGGCGGACAAATTCCATCGGCCCTACGCGCCGATTTGCTGCGAACCGCCGAGGTGCGCGCCATTGCGTCGCGTCGCGATGGCGAGCGGAGGCTGGTGCTGCCCGCGCAGGGCGATCTGACGGTCGACTACGTTTATTATCTGCAGCGGGAACCCGATTCTTTTTGGGAAGGGTTGAGCCTCAAGATCACGCAGGTGAGGGACGCGCTCACGACCCTGTTCGACGGCGGCAACCGGACGATCCGCGTCGCGGGACACGCGGGCCCAGACAACAATAACCTGATCGAAATCGTCATTCCCGAGGCCCCGCTCAAAGCCGCGATGATGCGCTATGGCCTCAACATTTTTTGGCTGTCGGTCATTTTGTCGGTGCTCACGGCGGCGGTTGTCTATTTCGCATTGAGCCGACTGTTCGTGAAGCCGTTGACGCGGTTGACCAACAACATGCTGCGCTTTTCCAAAGATCCGGAAGATGCCAACCGCATCATGCCGAGTACCGGGCGCATGGACGAGATCGGCGTTGCCGAGCGGGAGCTTGCCAGCATGCAGCGGCAGCTTTCGGGCCTGCTGGCGCAAAAGAACCGGCTGGCTCAGCTCGGTCTCGCCGTCTCGAAGATCAATCACGATTTGCGTAACATGTTGGCCAACGCCCAGCTCATATCGGATCGTCTCGTCGATATTCCCGATCCGACCGTGCAGCGCTTCGTGCCGAAGCTGATTGCCTCTCTCGATCGCGCCATTCAGTTCTGCAATTCGTCGCTGCAATTCGGCGGTGCTTCGGAAGCCGCGCCGCGGCGTGAGCTGATGCCGCTGAAGCCTATGGTCGAAGAGGTGGCCGACAGTCAGGGTCTGCCGCGAGAGGGCTCAATCGTATTCACAGACGACGTCGATGCGACGCTGCTGATCGATGCCGATCATGAGCATCTGTTTCGCGTGTTGAGCAATCTCATCCGCAACGCCATGCAGGCCATCGAGAGCATCGAAGGCAAGACGGACGGAGAAATCCGCATCGCCGCGCATCGCGAGGGTCGTAAGGTCATTGTCGACGTGATGGACAATGGCTCCGGCATTCCGCAGAGGGCGCGCGAGAATCTCTTCAAGGCCTTTCAGGGGTCGACGAAGAAGGGCGGCACCGGGCTTGGGCTCGTGATCGCGGCGGAGTTGATTCAGGCGCACGGAGGCTCCCTGACGCTCGTCGACAGCGCCAAAGGGGCGCATTTCCGGATCGAGCTGCCCGACCGTTCGGCCAACTGACGGAGCGGGGTTTTTGCGTACGCGCCGCTAGGTCGCGGGGCGGGGAGATTTGCCCGGGCCTTCCTCTCGGCAAGAGGTCTTGCACTTGCCGGCGCGACCCACTAGAGAGGTTGGCTTCGCCGCCTCGGCACTCCGCCGGACGGGTCTTTCGGCCCTGGTTTCGCGAAATGCGCCCGTAGCTCAGCTGGATAGAGCACCAGACTACGAATCTGGGGGTCGGAGGTTCGAATCCTTCCGGGCGCGCCACGCAAAAGAGATCAATTAAATCAGCCTTTGAAGCGGCATCTTCCCGAACAAAGATGAGAACTCTTTGCCGGGATACTCAGACTGCGTCCGCGGACACGGCGTCGACGTCGTGGAAACGACAGCTTTTGACCCGAAGCATAACTTCGAATTCGGCGCTGCTCGTTTTCGGCGACGTCTGTACTGCGGAGAAAGCGGACGTCGAGATAAACGCGAAAGGTCGTTTAAGTCGGGGAAGGGATAAGTCTGCTGAGGTGCTGCGAGTGGACATTGCGTTTACGCCGCTTCTCGACGCTCAACGATCTGCTCCTGGCACACGCGCCTTACCCGACGACCGATGCGGACGCTGTGTTTTTGGCCATGACACCGAGCGATTTTGCAAGCCGATCAGCGACTCGATCAAGACGGCCGTCGACATCTGCTGCGGGGCAGGAGCCGGAGGCATAGGTTTTATTCCGCATAAGTCATGCTGGGCACTATGGGCCGCCGGAGGGGTGGCAAATGCGGCACGCTTTCCGATTCCTTTCGGAAGAACCGGCTTGCAGCAGGCCGATTCTGTTGTCGAGGGTCCCGCGCTCAACTAGTTTCCAGACTGGGATAAATCATTTTCTGGAGGGGCAAATGCGTTCTTTGAAATTAAGCTTGGCCGCCGCGGCGGCCCTCTGCGCACTTTCGGC
>DATBRP010000007.1:0-4838 GCA_036560245.1 Hyphomicrobium sp. | reverse complement strand
GCTGTCGGACGAACGCAAGCAGAAATTCATTCTGGCGCGCGACCGCTTCGGCATCTGCCCGCTCTTCTGGACGCGCACGACGCGGTTCGGAAACGACTGGCTGATCTTCGGATCCGAGATCAAGACAATCCTCGCGACAGGGATGGTCGAGCCGAAGCCCGACCGGCGCGGCATCGATGCCGTCTTTAACTTCTTGGCGGTGGCCGGACCTTTCAGCTGTTTCGAAGGCATCAATATCCTGCCGCCCGGTAAATTCCTCACGATCGCGCGCGGTCGCGCCGGCGAAGACGCCAAGATCAGCGAGCATGCCTACTGGCACATGGACTTTCCCGACAAGGGACAAGAGACGCGCGGCCAGAACGAGAAGGCGCTCGTCAACGAATTCGAAGGCCTCCTTTACGCCGCCGTGAAGCGTCGTCTCCATGCCGATGTTCCGGTCGCGTCGTATCTCAGCGGCGGGGTCGACTCGAGCACCGTGGTCGCGATGGCGAAGGATATTCTCGGTGCCCCGCCTGCGACGTTCACTGTCAAAATCCGAGATCCGAAACTGGATGAGACGGCGCAGGCCGCCATCATCTCGAAGCACCTCAATGCCGACCCCTACATCGTCGCGTGCGGGTCAGAAGAGATCGTCTCGAACTATCAGCGGCTGCTGGTCTCGACGGAAGCGCCGGTGACGGATACCTCGTGCACGGCACTGATGATGCTCGCGGGCAAGGTGCACGAGAAGGGATTCAAGGTTGCACTGACCGGCGAAGGCTCGGACGAATGGCTTGCCGGCTATCCTTGGTACAAAATCAGTCGCGTCCTCGAGTGGCTTGGCGCCGCCTCCGGCGGCACGCTCGACGCTGCCGTTCGCAAGCGGTTCTTTACCTGGCTCGGCTGCAGCAAGGAGGCCGTCGCCTATCTTGATCGCAGCATCCCGACTGCCGGCGGACCGCACGCCTTCCAACACTTCTATGAACTGCTTGGCGCTTCGCGTTTCCGTTTCTACAGCCCCGACATGCTGAGCGAGCTTGCCGATCACGACCCCTACTCGGATTTCGCGCCGGATCTCAATCGCGCGGAGCGCTGGCATCCGGTCAATCGCGCCGCGTACTGGGCGGGCCGCATTCACCTGCCGGGGCAGCTTCTGAGCCTCAAGGGCGATCGCATCGCAATGAGCCAGTCGGTCGAGATGCGCTACCCGTTCCTCGACAACAACGTTTTCGATTTTCTCGCGGGCATCGATCCGAAGTGGAAGCTCAAAGGACTGACGGAAAAATACCTGCTTCGCCGCGTCGCGGAGAAATGGCTGCCGAAGTCGGTCGCATGGCGGCCGAAGGGAATGTTCCGGGCGCCGCTCGACGGATTTTTCCTGCAGCAGAGGCTGCCTTATGTCGACGAGCTCCTGAGCGAAGAGTCCCTCAAGAAATCGGGCTATTTCGATCCGGAAGCGGTGCGCATGTGGCGGAGCAAGTACACGCAGCTATCGACGCGGTTCTATCAGCGCAGCTCGATGGAACTCGGCCTTGTCGCGGTGCTGGCGACGCAGCTCTGGCATCACACGTTCATCGATCCGACGCTCGCCAATCTTCCGGGTTGGCGTGAGCTTTGCGGCATCACTTCGGAGCCCCGCGATCTCGGTTTTGCCGAAGCAGTGCCGGAAACCGCCGCCGCCGGCTGAACGTTTCAGCGACGGCCAGGCTCGGCGTAAGCGGCGAGAAACATCGCGACGGCGGAGGTGACGACTTTGTCGATCTCCTCGCGCGTCGGCGGTTCGGTGATGGCGCCGTAGAGACGCGGACGGAAAATCAGCGATTGCACGAGCTCAAGAAATTGCGCCGCCGCGAGATAAGAGTCCGCGACCTGCATCCGCCCAGCCGCGACGTGATGATCGATGAAGCTCGCCAAGGCTGTCGCCATGCGCTTCGGGCCGGCCTCGAAAAATTCGGTTCCGACTTCGGGCATCCGTTCGGCGACACCGATGACGATGCGGTGCGCGGCGACGACGAAGGGGTCCGAAAGAAGCGTCATCATCTCGGTGCCAAACCGAATGAGCACTGCCTCGGGGGGGCGCTCCTTGTCGAGTTGAGCAATCAGCTCCGAAATGTTCCGGTCGCGGCGCTCGGCGCAAATCGCGGCGAACAAGTGCTCCTTGTCCTGGAAATAGACGTAGAGCGTCGCCTTCGACACCTGGGCGTCGCGGGCGACGTCGCTCATGCTCGCAGCGTCAAATCCTAACGTCGAGAATATGCGTCCGGCGCCTTCCAGTATCTGGCGGCGTTTCTGCGGGTCCGTGCCGGCGGCAGGGCGGCCGCCACGGCGTTCTTCGGGCGCTGAAGGTGGGGTCGTGTGTGAGTCCATAGCGTCGATCCTACACAAGCCAAGCGGCCGGCTCTGCAAAAACGTGAAGATAAGTGAACCGAACCGTACAGTTTGATCTTGATATCGGTTAAAGTGCGGTATATGTCAACAGCGAACTGAACCGTTTGGTTTAGATTGAGGCCGTTAGGGATGGGCGTCATGAGCAGAGAGAAATTGAACAGCATTCTGATGGAGCGCGCGGAAGACGCCGCTGCGGCTGACCATTCCGCGTCTCTGGCCGATGCGCGTCTGCGCGCCGTTTCCGGTCCCGCAATCGTTTCTCAGATTCCCTCGATGAAGTCCGACACCGCGCCGAGAGCCGACACCGCGGAGCCGGCGACCGCGCGCGAACGCGCCGAGGCGGCGCCTGCGAAAGTCGAAGCGGCGAAGCCGCGTTCGCGGCGCAAACCGATTTTCATCGGGATCGGCGCTCTCGCGCTCATCGCGGGCGTCTGGTTCGCTTACCAATACATCACCGTCGGACGCTTCATCGTTTCGACAGATGATGCCTATGTCGGCGTCGACATGGCGATCATGTCGCCGAAGGTGCCGGCCTACGTCGCCGAGGTTCCGATCGTCGACAATCAATCGGTGAAAGAGGGCGACGTTCTCGTGCGTCTCGACGACGGCGATTATCGTCTGGCGCTCGATCAAGCCAAATCCAAACTCGCGACGCAGAACGCGGCCATCGTTACGTTCGACGCGCAGATCAAATCGGCGACCGCTGCTGCGGCGCAGGCCCGCGCTCAGCTCGACTCCGCGAAGGCCAATGTCGTGAAGACCGAGGCCGACTATGGCCGCACCAACGCTCTCAGCGCCAAAGACTGGTCGACGAAGGCTTCGCTGGACGCCGCAGTGGCGGCACGCGACTCGGCGCGGGCGCAGGTGAAAGCCGATGAAGCCGCGATCCAGGCGGCCGACGCCAATATCGCGCTGCTTCATGCGCAACGCGATCAGGCCGTGCAAGTCGCCAAGGAATTGCAGGTTGCTGTCGATCAGGCGGCGCGCGATCTCGCCTTCACGGTGATCCGCGCGCCCATCAACGGCGTCATCGGCAATAAGAGTGTTCAAGTCGGCGATTACGTGACGCCGGGCAAGCGCCTCGCCGCCGTCGTGCCGCTCGACAAAGTCTATGTCGATGCGAACCTGAAAGAGACGCAGCTCGGGCCGGTCGTCGTCGGGCAAGAGGCTGACGTTCGCGTCGATGCGCTCGACGGCGCGGTTTTGAAGGGTACGGTCGAGAGCGTTTCGCCCGCGTCGGGCTCGCAATTCTCGCTGCTGCCACCGGAGAACGCGACCGGCAACTTCACGAAGATCGTGCAGCGCGTGCCGGTGCGCATTGCCGTCCCCGCCTCCGAGGCGAAGGGCAGATTGCGCCCCGGGCTGTCCGTCGTCGTCGGTATCGACACGCGCACGACGCCCGCCGCGCCCGGCCAGCAGCACGCCAGCAATAGAGATTTGGAATCGCTCCGCTTCAGAGAGTGATGAGCCATGAGCAAATCCGAAACACCCACCTTCAAACCAGCATCCGACGTGCCGCCGGGCACGCTCGCATGGATCGGCGTGACACCGCGCCAGCTCGCGGGCTTCCTCGCGATGGTGTTCGGCATGTTCATGGCGATCCTCGACATTCAGATCGTGTCGGCGTCGCTGTCTGAAATCCAGGCGGGCCTCTCGGCAAGTTCGGATGAAATTCCGTGGGTGCAGACGGCCTATCTCATCGCCGAAGTCGTGATGATCCCACTGTCGGGCTTCCTGGCGCGGGCTCTCTCGACGCGCGTTCTGTTCCTTTCCGCTGCCATCGGCTTCACGGCCGCAAGCGCGCTCTGCGCGACGGCGACGTCAATCGATCAGATGATCGTCTACCGGGCGCTGCAGGGCTTCATCGGCGGAGGCATGATCCCGAGTGTCTTTGCCGTCGCGTTCTCGCTGTTTCCGCCGTCGAAGCGGAACATCGTCTCGCCGATGATCGGTCTCGTCGCGACGCTGGCGCCGACCATCGGTCCGACAGTCGGCGGCTATCTGAGCGACGCCTTTTCATGGCACTGGTTGTTTCTGATCAATGTCGGGCCCGGTATCCTCGTCGCGATCGCCGTTTACTTCCTCGTCGACTTCGACAAGCCCGACTATTCGCTTCTTAACCGGTTCGACTTCATCGGTCTCGGCGGCATGGCCGTGATGCTTGGTTCGCTCGAGTATGTATTGGAAGAAGGCCCACGCTACGATTGGCTCGATGATCAGACCATCGCGACGTTTGCCGTTCTGGCGGTGGCCGGTGCCGTCATCTTCTTCTGGCGAGTGGCGACGGCGAAAGAACCGATCGTCGAGCTCAGAGCGTTTCGCGACCGCAATTTTGCGTTCGGGTCGGCTTTCAGCTTCACGATGGGCATCGGTCTCTACGGCCTCACCTACATTTATCCGGTCTATCTGGCACAGGTGCGCGGCTACGATGCGCTGATGATCGGCGAGACGATGTGCATAACGGGCATCGC
>DATBRP010000006.1:0-13125 GCA_036560245.1 Hyphomicrobium sp. | reverse complement strand
TGCACGACGCGACGGGCGCCATCGCCGTCGATATGGAAAGTCAGGTCGTGGCGCGCATCGCCAACGCACGCAGATTGCCGTTTGCAATTTTGCGTGTGGTCGCGGATGGGGCCGATCAACGACTGCCGCCAGCTGCTCTGCGTGGCATGAAGCCGGATGGCACGCCCGATATCGTCGGCGTTCTGAAATCGCTTGCGTCAGAGCCGCGCCAGCTCACGGATTTGATCCGGACGGCAGCCGCCGCTCGGCGTGCGATGGCAGGATTATTCCGCTGCCACCGGCTTCTTGGCCCGGGCCTCGGCTTCGCTGATCTCGGTTAGTTTGTTTTCGACGTGGCGCGAGAACACGAACTCGGCGGGGCGCTGACGGTCGAGCGGAATATCCGGCGCCATCGGTCCGTCCGTCTTTACTCCGAACAACGTCACGGCGGCGAGCTTCCACGGGCGTTTGACGGCGTCGACAACGGCTGTCGCTTCGAAGCCAGAGTGGACCATGCAGTCGGCGCACTTTTCGTAATTGCCGGTGCCGTACTTATCCCAGTCCGTTTCTTCCATCAGCTCTTTGTAAGTCTTGGCGTAGCCTTCGCCCAGCAGGTAGCAGGGCCGCTGCCAGCCGAAGACGGTACGCGTCGGGTTGCCCCACGGCGTGCACTGATAGGTCTGATTGCCGGCAAGAAAATCGAGGAACAGCGCCGACTGGAAGAATGGCCAAGCGCGTCCACCGCGACCGCGTTTCAGGATGTCGCGGAAAATTTGCTTCGTCTTCGTGCGGTTGAGGAAGTGCTGCTGATCGGGCGCGCGCTCATAAGCGTAGCCCGGTGAAATCGTGACGCCGCCGATGCCGAGCGCCTTCACATCATCGAGGAACTTTGCGACGCGTTCCGGCTGGGCATCGCTGAAGAGCGTGCAGTTGATATTGACGCGGAAGCCCTTTGCCTTGGCGACCTTGATCGCTTCGACCGCGCGATCGTAGACGCCCTTCTGGCAGACCGATTTGTCGTGCATCTCCTTGTCGCCGTCGAGATGGATCGACCAGTTGAAACGGTTGTGCGGTTTGTAGAGATCGATCTTCTTTTCGAGCAGCAATGCATTGGTGCAGACGGTGACGAACTTGCCCTTAGCGAGTGCGCCGTCGACGATCTCGGGGAGTTCCTTGTGCAGCAGCGGCTCACCACCGGCGAGGACCACGACCGGCGCGCCGCATTCGTCCATCGAATGCAGAGCATCGGCGACCGAAATCCGCTGATTGAGAATCTTGTCGGGATAATCGATCTTTCCACAACCGGCGCATGCGAGGTTGCAGCGAAACAACGGCTCGAGCATCAGCACGAGCGGATAGCGCTTGCGGCCGCTCAGGTGCTGCTTCAGCACGTAGGCGCCGATGGACAGAGCTTGGCTTATTGGAATTCCCACCCCACACGGCTCCTTCTTGCAATGCTCATTCTTCCGGCGCCTGAGCCGCGTTATCGCGTCACGAGGCTTCCAGTAGTTCCGGCGGTAGACGGAAGGTTATTTTCTCTTCGACGCCCTGCAGCGCCTTGATTTCGATAGGCCCGAGTTTAGATAGCGCCCCGAGTACGTCATCCACAAGGACATCGGGCGCCGAGGCCCCCGCTGTTATGCCAACGGTTTCCTTCCCGGCAAGCCAGGAAAAGTCAATCTGGCGGCCATCTGCGACGAGATAGCTCGGGATGCCGCATTCGGCCCCGATTTCGCGCAGCCGGTTGGAGTTCGAACTGTTGCTGGAGCCGACCACCAGCAGCACCTCGACGTGGCGGCAGAGGTCGCGAACGGCGGTTTGCCGGTTTTGCGTGGCATAGCAAATGTCGCGCGTCTCCGGACCGATCACGTCGCTGAAGCGGCTTTTGATTGCCTCAATCGTCATTCGGGTGTCGTCGACGCTCAACGTCGTCTGCGTGATGTAGGCGACCGGCGTGTCATCCGGAATGTCGAGATTGAGGACGTCCTCGCAGTTTTCGACGAGATGAACCGGCCCGGTGATTCGGCCGAGCGTGCCTTCGACTTCGGCGTGGCCCGCGTGTCCGATCAAGATGACGGTGCGGCCGAGAGAGGAATAGCGCTGTCCCTGGTTGTGTACCTTGGTGACGAGGGGGCACGTTGCGTCGATGACGTCGAGCTTACGGCCCGCGGCTTCAGCCTCGACATCGCGTGAAACGCCGTGTGCACTGAATATCGCGAGGGCCCCGTTCGGGACTTCGTCCAGATTTTCGACGAAGCGCGCGCCCTTCGCCTTCAGGCCGTCGACGACGTGGCGATTGTGGACGATCTCGTGGCGCACATAGACCGGCGCATCACGCGTCGCGAGCGCGCGCTCAACGATATCGATGGCCCGGACGACGCCCGCGCAGAAGCCGCGCGGCTGCGCCAAAATAATCTTCATGCAGAAACCCCCGTTCCGCCGACGCGCTACCGCGGTCTCGTGCGATCCCGGCTGTTAAGTATTCACGGGATGCGAGCTGCCCTTGCGCGCCGTTCCGAAGCGCTCCAACTTTCTGACCGTAACTTTACGCGCTAAATATACAGATATGGACTCAAGGCGACGTCGCATCGCCATGCGCAAGGGATGACGTGTCTCAAAAGCAACATGCTTCGTCGAACAGGTGCGCTCGCAATATGCATCTGATAATCACCGCTTTCATCCACTGAAATACTGTAAGTCCGGCGGCACATGTTCAGTCACGGTTCTGAATTTCGATTTCAAATGCGAGTTGGGCCGGTGGCCGTATGATTGAACGCACGGTCGCCAATATCGTCACCGCCGCTCTACGTCTGCCGTGGTTGACGGTTCTGCTCGGGATAGTGATCACCGGCGGCGCAATCCACTACATTACCTCGCATTTCGCCATCACGACCGATACCAGCCAGCTCATCTCGTCGGACCTTGATTGGCGGCAGCGCGAACGCCAATACGATAAGGCTTTTCCTCAGCACACGGATACAATCGACGTCGTTATCGACGGCTCGACGCCTGAACTCGCCGAGACGGCGGCCCGGAAGCTTTTCGCCGCTCTTTCAGCCAAGACGCCGAAGCCATTTGAAATCGTTCGCCGCCGCGACGGTGGAGCGTTCTTTGAAAAGAACGGGCTGCTTTATCTCTCGCTGGACGAGGTGAAGCAGACGACCGAAAACCTGATCAAAGCCCAACCCGTATTGGGCACGCTTGCGGCCGATCCTACGCTCAATGGTTTGGCGAAGGCCCTTGCTCTCGTGCCGCAGGGCGTCGGCGAAGAGCGCGCCACCTGGGCGGAATATGAAAAGCCGCTGAACATTCTTGCCGGTTCGATCGATGATCTGCTGGCTGGCAAGCCATCGGCGTTTTCCTGGGGCGAACTGCTCGCGGGCGATAAGCCGACTACGACCGATCGGCGCCGTTTCCTCGAAGTGAAGCCTATACTTGATTACGGCGAGTTGGAGCCGGGGGCCGAAGCAACCGAGTTGATCCGCGCTACCGCGCGGCAACTGGGGCTGACACCGGACAAAGGCGTTCGCGTCCGTCTTACCGGATCGGTGCCAATGGCGGATGAGGAATTCGGCACCGTCGCGGAGGGGGCCGCTCTCAACACGTCTCTGACGATTGCGGCGGTGATGGTGATTCTGTGGCTCGCTCTCAGGTCGGGGCGGATCATTTTCGCCGTTGTCGTCTCGCTGTTTGCGGGTCTCGCCATGACGGCTGCGATCGGCTTGATGCTGGTCGGCGCGCTCAATTTGATCTCCGTTGCGTTCGCAGTTCTGTTCGTTGGGATCGGCGTCGACTTCGGCATTCAGTTTTCCGTCAAATACCGTCAGGAGCGTCACAACCGGTACGAGTTGCGCGAAGCGCTGATCGCCGCCGGTCGAAATGCCGGGAAGCCCTTGGCGCTGGCTGCTGCCGCGACTACGGCCGGGTTCTACGCGTTTTTGCCGACCGATTATCGCGGCGTCTCCGAGCTGGGGCTCATTGCCGGCAGCGGCATGATCATCGCGTTTTTGACCAGCATCACGCTATTACCGGCGCTGCTGGTGCTGCTCAATCCGCCAGGCGAACCGCGTGAGGTCGGCTATCGCGCTTTGGCGCCGGTCGATCGCTTCATGGCACGGCATCGGCGCGCGATCTTGGCTCTTACGGCCATTGGTGTAGCCTCGGGGTTGCCGCTGCTGCAGCGTCTCGAGTTCGATTTCAATCCGATCAACCTGCGTAGCAGCAAGGTCGAGTCGGTCGCGACATTCAACGATCTGATGAAAGACCCAGCAACGGCTCCGAATACGATCGAAATTCTGGCGCCCTCTCTTGCCGAGGCCGAAGCGCTGGGTGCGAAGATCGACCGCTTGCCGGAAGTTGATCGCGTGGTCACGCTCGCGAGTTTCGTGCCCGATCAGCAGCAGGAAAAATTGGCTGTGATCAGGGACGCGGCGAGCCTGCTTGGGCCGTCTTTAGATGCGCCAGAGACGCCGCCAAAACCGACGGACGAGCAAACGACGGCAACGCTTAGGGAGACTGCGGCTGCCTACGCCGATGCGGGCAAGAAGGGCGCCGGATCGCCGGTCGCAACGCGAATGGCCGATGTATTGGGGAGGTTAGCGGACGCCAAACCTGAGGCAAGGGCGAGGGTCGAAACCGCGCTGATGGACGGCTTCAAATTGCGTCTCTCGCAGATACGCGCGGCGCTTGGGGCGGAGGCCGTGACGCTCGAAACTCTACCGCCCGAAATCATCGCCGACTGGACGGCGCGAGATGGCAGGGCGCGTATCTCGGTCGGACCGAAAGGCGACGGCAACGACAACGCAAACTTGAGGCGCTTCGCAACCGCTGTTCAGGCGGTCGCTCCGGAGGCGACCGGCGTGCCGATCCTTATCCAGGAGTCTGCGAAGACGGTCGTGCGCGCCTTTATCGTAGCCGGGGCGTTGGCGCTCGGGTCGATCACGCTGATCCTTTATGTCGCGCTTCGCCGCGTCAGCGATGTTCTGATGACCCTCGTGCCGCTATTGCTTGCCGGCGTCGTGACGCTCGAGCTTTGTGTGCTGCTCAAGCTGCCGCTGAATTTCGCCAACATCATCGCGCTTCCGGTGCTGCTCGGCGTCGGCGTCGCGTTCAAGATCTACTACGTGCTCGCCTGGCGCGCGGGAGAAACCAGCCTGCTTGCGTCGTCCTTGACGCGTGCGGTCATCTTCAGCGCCATGACGACGGCGGTGGCATTTGGAAGCTTGTTCTTCTCAAGTCATCCGGGGACGTCGAGCATGGGCGAATTGCTGGCGCTGTCGCTGTGCACGACGCTCGCCGCGGCCGTGGTCTTTCAGCCGATCCTGATGGGGCCGCCACGGCAGCAGGATAAGCCGTCGGTTTCAAGCGTTCCTGCTGAAGAGGCCTGATCGCTCAGGCTTCTTCGCGATTACGCAGAAACTGGAAAAATTCCACGCCCTCGCGCAGACGACGCTTCATCATCTCCGGCGACGTAATCATTTCGCCGACGATGGAGGCAATCTTCGAAGGACGGAAATAGAACTTCTTGTAGAAGTCCTCGACCGAATTGAAAATTTCCGTGTGGCCGAGATGCGGATAATTGAGCGGCGCGATCTGTGTGCCGCCCTCGGTCAGAAGGTCGACGTCTTCCGCGAACCAACCGTTTTCCTTGGCCTGTTTGTAAAGGAAGGTCCCAGGGTAGGGCGCCGCCAGCGATACCTGGATCGTGTGCGGGTTTACTTCCTTGGCAAATTCCAGCGTCTCCTGAATGGTTTCGCGTGTCTCGCCCGGCAGGCCCAAAATGAATGTGCCGTGGATGACGATGCCGAGTTCGCGGCAATCCTTCGAGAACCGCTTGGCGACGTCGACCAAGAGGCCCTTCTTGATGTTGTGCAGGATTTTCTGGTTGCCGGACTCGTAGCCGACGAGCAGAAGCCGCAGCCCGTTGTCTTTCAGAACTTCGAGCGTCTTGCGCGGCACGTTCGCCTTGGCATTGCAGGACCAGACGACGCCGAGTTTGCCGAGCTCTTTTGCCAACGCTTCGACGCGCGGCAGATTGTCGGTCAGGGTGTCGTCGTCGAAGAAGATCTCCTTCACCTGCGGAAGGGCCTGCTTCACGTATTTCACTTCTTCAATGACGTGCTCGATGGAGCGGACACGATAGTTGTGACCGCCGACAGTCTGCGGCCAGAGGCAGAAGGTGCAGCGCGACTTGCAGCCGCGGCCCGTATAAAAAGAAACATAGGGGTGCTTCAGATAGCCCCCGAAATACTTGGTGATGTCGAGGTCGCGCTTGTAGATCGGTGTGACGAACGGCAAGTCGTCCATGTTGTGCAGGATCTCGCGATCCAGGTTTTGAACGACGACGCCTTCCTTGTTGCGGTAGGTGATGCCTTTTACGTTCGCCCAATCGCGGCCGTCGGCGATTTCCTTGATCGTAAAGTCGAACTCGTTGCGGGCCACGAAGTCGATGGCCGTTGTTTCGCTGAAAGCTTTTTCAGGCTCGACAGCGACCTTAGCGCCGATGAATCCGATCTTCGCCGTCGGATTGACGTCCTTGATCATCTCCGCCGTTCTCACGTCCGATTTGAACGAGGGCGTGGAGGTGTGGAGGACAATCAGGTCCTTGCCCCGAATGTCACCTTCGATGTCGGC
Organism: Hyphomicrobium sp.; assembly: GCA_036560245.1. Lineage (GTDB taxonomy): Bacteria > Pseudomonadota > Alphaproteobacteria > Rhizobiales > Hyphomicrobiaceae > Hyphomicrobium_B. Next base: position 6,513 of record DATBRP010000006.1, on the reverse strand, counting down.
GAAGGAGAGATTGTGCGGCGGGGCGTCGATCAGCTTCGAGCCTTCGACCAGCGCTGCGGGTTGGGCGAGCCATGTCGGATACCAGAAGGAGCGCACTTCGCGCTTCATCTGGTAGCGCGCGCCAGCGCCGCCGTCGTATCCGTCAAATGAAGGAGCCTGCAAAAAGAGTGTGCGCATGTTGGCGACTTTCAAATCGGTGTAACGGACCCGTCCGAACTGACGCGATAACGACGACCCCGCCAATCAACGGCGCCCGGTACGAAGCTCGCGACGAACACTGCAAAACTCATCAGGTCCCGCAAAGGGCTGAGCCAGAGCGAACTTTTGCCCCCGCCCGGCAGCCGCTCAACTTGTATCGGAACGAAAAGGCGGGATGCAAGCGTCACTGCAAGGATGATCACGCTTATGGCGTTGAAGCCACTCAAGAGCAACGCCGCGAGCGCAAAGGGGAGCGGGTGCGTCAGGAGCGAACCGGCGTAGCCTATTGGATCGACGAGACGAATCGTTCGTGCCCAGCGAAGTTCATGTGCCATCAGCTCTGATAGAGAGGCGTCGGAAAACGTGTGTCCGACGGTGAACGGGGGGATTGCGACCTTTAGGCCGAGGCGGCGGACGGCTTCGCCCATCGCGTAATCATCGGCAAGAGTGTCGGCGAAGGCTTCGAAGCCGCCGATGCGTTCAAGAGTTTCTCTTCGCAAGGCAATCGTCGATCCGAAGCACGGATGCGCCAGGCCAAATCGCAATCCCACAAGGACGCTCGGGAGAAAATGCTGGTCGACGGCGGCGGCGGCCATGCGCGACCAAAAACCCGCAACGGCGCGTCCGCGGTAAAGACATGTGACGAGCCCAACCTCGGGTTGCTGCAAGCTCGCGACAACATCCCGAACGTAGTGCGGCGTCACGTTCATGTCGCTGTCGCTGAGGATCAGGACATTGTGTTGTGCGAGCGGAAACATGCCGAGTATGTTCGCTATCTTCGGGTTTCGGCCGGTTGGCTGAGAACCGACCGACAGTTTGATGTCGCGATCAGGAAATTGCTCGCGCAGTTTTTGCGCTACAGGGATCGCCGGATCATTCGGGGCCTGCACACCACAGACCACCTCGATTGCCGCCGGATAATTCTGTGCACAAAATGACGCAAGATTTGCTCCAAGCGCGGCCTCGGCGCCATAGAGCGGCTTTAAGAGCGTGACGCCCTCTGCGGACCGCAAAAGCGGCCTGGATTGGGCCGTAAATCGCGCCACGAGGATTGCAGCCAACACCGCATAAACGCTGCCAATAATGGCAAGAAGGGTGCAAACAAGCCACAGACAGGACGTCATTCTGACGTTACTTTCTGATTTGAATAGAGGAAGCTCGCCGTATAGCTGCGTGGAAGAGTAGCTTCCGGTTCGAGACCGCGATAGATATGAAGTCGCCTGGCGGTCGGGGGCCGGCAAGGGGGAATATCGGGACGTGAAGGCAAGCGCCATCCTCAATTGGGTCGGCTGTGTGTTTGTGGGTGTGAGCCTTTCGGCTTGTGCCAGCACGACGACTTCTGTGCCATCGCCTGAGTATCTGGCTTCGCCGGAGAAGGAAGGGGAACCGAAGACGATCTCGGACCCTAACGAGGCGTTTAATCGCTCGGTCTTCGATAGCAATCAGAACTTCAACCACTCGGTCCTCTACCCGGTCGCGAAGGCTTACAACGAAGACGTGCCGGAAGCGGTGCGCGACCGCGTCGACGCGTTCGCTGCGAATCTTTCCGAGCCGATGGTGTTCGCGAATAATGTTCTGCAGCTTCGTCCGCAGGCGGCGATGACGACGCTCGGCCGCTTCGCGCTCAATTCGACGCTCGGTCTGGGCGGTCTCTTCGACGTCGCCGCAACGCAGGGGATGAGCAAGCAATCGGGCGATTTCGGGCAGACGATGTATGTCTGGGGCTATCGCGACAGTTCCTATCTGATGCTGCCGATCATCGGACCGACGAACGTCAGAGATGCAATCGGCACCGGCATCGAATTCGGCGCACAGATTCCGGCTGCGGCGCTGATACCGACGAAGATCGCGACTTTGGCCAGCCGCGTCGATCTGGCGGGTACAGTAACGAGTCCGCTGTCGAACCTCAGCAAAGCCGAAGATATGCAGACGCTCGAGGATAGCTCGATCGATTTCTATTCGATGCTTAGAAGCGTCACCGATCAGAAGCGCCAAGCCGAGCTTCAGGAAGCACTGAATACGAGTGCGCTGACCAGTACGCCGCCGCCACCCGATCCAAATGCCATCGAGCCGGTGATGACACTTGTTTCGTCGCCGACGATGCTCGAAAACCAGCGGGTGACCAATGTACCGAAGCTGCCGAGCGGAACTGCACGCGGAGGCACCGTCGTAATCGTCGGCCCGCCGGCTTCGGCTGAAGCGACGCCGCCGGCGCAATAACCTACAACTGCGAGGCGGGCGGGCTTGACCCGGCCGTCCGGTGCTTCCCGGAAATATCATCACGCTGGTTGGGATGGCCGCCGTCTGCCGAGGGCAGGCATGCTTTGCATGCGTGGAGGCTGGCCTGACGTATCGGCAGGGCTGCTCGGGCTTGCTTCGGCAAGCACTCGAACACGTCGAGCCGCTGCGAGTTATCTCGGGAAAAGAGAGGCGCCATGGCCGGCGCTACCAGGAGCGGCCATGACGCCTAAGATCAACCGCCTGAAAGCAGCCTATCGCCCTGCTTGCGCAGCGAAGCGATGAGCGCCTCCGGACCACCCGATTTCAGTACCGACGTGAATTCCGCCCTGCGGCTTGCGAGCTCGCTGATGGTGCCATCAAGATAGACGTCGATGACTTTCCATTCGGGGCCGGATTTCCGCATGAGATAGTTGATGGCGACCGGCTTGCCGTTGCTCTGGATGATCCGGGTCTTGATCATCTTGTCGCTTGGGGCGCGGTCGGTAACTTCGACAATCTGGAACGTTTCGCCGGAAAAGCCGTCGAAGCGCTTCGCGTAGGTGGCAATCATCATGCGCGAGAAGGCTTGGGTCAGCGCCGCTTTCTGGGCCGGCTGCAGCGAGTCCCAGCTTTGGCCGACCGCCATTCGCGTCATCGAGGCGATATCGTACGTCTTCGACAGCACTGGCGCTAGTGCGTCGTAACGGCCCTGAACACCGAGCTGCTGAGCTTGTTTCATCGTATCGAGGAGCTTTGCGTTCAGCCCATTGATGGCTTTTTCCGGCGCATCAACGGCCTGCGCCTGAGCGACGCCTGCGACGCAGAGACAAATCAACAAAAAAGCTCGCGCGATAGTGCCCGCAACAATTGATTTCATAGTCGGGGCCATTGCCCGCCTCCTGCGTTGGTTTTCGGTAAAGGCCTTTCGGCAAGCGACGGCCCCGTGGACTTTTGTATGAGAAGAATGACCTCATTTTGCCCACCTTGATGTCGCTGTTTGCCATTTGTGAGGTTTGTCTGCAACACTTCCCCGCAGAGTACCCTGCAAGTGGCATGATTCATTTTTTGCCCTTCGTCGCGGGTCCATATTTGCGGGTGGAAGACTCGATCGTAGTTTGGGGGGATGTTGGTCTATGGATGCAGTCGTATCTCGGTCATCCAAGACGCCGCTTTTGGATCGGATCGATACTCCGGAAGATTTGCGGCAATTGTCGGAATCCGATCTGCTGCAGCTCGCCGATGAACTTCGCGTCGAAACGATCGACGCGGTGTCCGTGACGGGTGGACATCTCGGCGCGGGTCTTGGAGTCGTAGAGCTTACCGTCGCGTTGCACTATCTGTTCGATACGCCGCGCGACAGGCTGATCTGGGATGTCAGCCATCAGACATACCCGCACAAAATTCTGACTGGCCGCCGCGACCGTATCCGGACGCTGCGTCAGCCGAACGGCCTTTCCGGTTTCACCAAGCGCACGGAAAGCGAATACGATCCTTTCGGTGCCGCGCATTCGTCGACGTCGATCTCAGCCGGACTTGGCATGGCGGTCGCGCGCGAGATGAAGGGCGGCACGAACAATGTCGTCTGCGTGATCGGCGACGGCGCTATGAGTGCCGGCATGGCCTATGAGGCCATGAACAACGCCGGCGCGCGAAACGAGAGATTGGTCGTCATTCTCAACGATAACGATATGTCGATCGCGCCTCCGACAGGCGCGCTGTCATCTTATCTCGCACGAACGACGTCGAGCGATTCTTACCTTTACGTTCGCGATATTGCGAAGCAGCTCGCGAAGCGATTGCCGAAGAGCTGGGAGCGCCGCGCGGCGCGCGTCGAGGAATACACCCGGCACTTGTGGCAGGGTGGCGCGTGGTTCGAGGAACTCGGCTTCTACTACGTCGGGCCGATTGACGGCCACGATCTTAGCCAGTTGCTGCCCGTCCTGAAGAATGTGCGGGATGCTCAACAAGGTCCTGTCCTCGTCCACGTCGTGACCAAGAAGGGCAAGGGATATGCGCCGGCAGAGGCTTCGCCGGACAAGTATCACGGCGTCGCGAAGTTCAATGTCGTAACTGGCGTGCAGGCCAAGCCGCAAGCGTCGGCCCCATCTTATACGAGGGTCTTCGCCGACAGCCTCATCGCCGAAGCCAAAAAAGATTCGAAGATCGTCGCGATCACGGCTGCGATGCCGGACGGGACGGGCCTCGATGTTTTTGGCCGCGAATTTCCTGACCGTACATTCGATGTCGGCATCGCCGAGCAGCACGCGGTTACTTTTGCTGCGGGCCTCGCGACCGAGGGCATGAAACCTTTCGCCGCGATCTATTCGACGTTCCTTCAGCGCGGCTATGATCAGGTCGTGCACGACGTCGCGATTCAAAGTCTGCCTGTGCGGTTCGCGATTGATCGCGCCGGGTTCGTCGGTGCGGACGGCGCAACGCATGCCGGCTCGTTCGATCTCGCCTATCTCGGTTGCTTGCCGAATTTTGTTATCATGGCGGCTGCGGATGAAGCTGAGTTGAAGCACATGGTTGCGACGGCGGCGTCCATTGATGACCGCCCAAGCGCGTTCCGTTATCCGCGTGGCGAAGGCACCGGTGTGGCTATGCCCGATGTCGGGCAGATCCTTCCCATCGGCAAAGGCCGCGTATTGCGCGAAGGATCAACGGTTGCGCTTCTGTCGCTCGGCACCCGGCTTAGTGAAGTTATGAAGGCTGCCGATCAACTCGCGGCGCTGGGTCTCTCGGCGACGGTCGCAGATGCACGCTTCATGAAGCCGCTCGACACCGATTTGATCCGTCGGCTCGCGCAGACTCACGAGGTGCTGGTCACGGTCGAGGAGGGGTCAGTCGGCGGCTTCGGCAGCCACGTTTTGCATTATCTCGCCGAGAACGGCCTGCTGGACGGCGGTTTGAAGGTGCGCGCGAAAGTGATGCCCGACGTCTTCGTCGACCAGGACAAGCCCGAAGTGATGTATCAGAAGGCCGGTTTGACGGCGGCCGGAATTGTCGAGACGGTTCGTGACGCTCTTCAGATGGATAAACCATCAAGTGCGCGCGAACGGGTGCGCCGCTAAGGCTCTCGCGCGGCGCGGCGGCAGTGATAACGCCGCGCTGGAAGAGGCTGAAGTTTATCAGGTGGTTCGCCGCGATCAGCGTTTGGCGCGCTGCTTTTCCTTGGGAGAGTCGCCGGCGATCACTTTACGGCACGCCGGGCTCAGGCTGTCGAGATTGCGGTTAAGGCACGCCACAATCCGGTCCTCGTTGGGAATTTCAAAGAGGCAAAGACTTAAGACGTCGGGTGTGCACGCCGCTTGCTCGTCCGCGGTGCCGCTATGGCCGTTGTCTGCGTCCGCATGTCCGGCGAAAAGCGAAAGCATCGCGCATCCGGCAGCGATTGCGAAACTTGCCGATAAGGTTTTGCGTTTCACGGCCATTCCCAAGAAGGCGATGCTGGAGCTTCGTAGGCGGTCACTTTGATCCGCTATCAGCGGTAGAACTGTGGCGGTGACGGGTATCGTTATAAGTCAAATTCTTGAAGGCCCGCGCCGCCGTCGATAAGATTGAGTTAACGCGCGGTTCCATGCGCTGCCCCCAATTCGACAGTTCTCGATTTGTGTTGCGTCTTTCCGTGACGGTCAGCGGACCTCGCAGAGCGTCGGCGTGTCGAGCGATGTCTTATTCATGAACGCCCAGTTCGTGAACGCGATGTAACAAACGGCGACCGATTGCTTGTTCTGCAATGTCACGAGGACCGTGTCGGTCTTGACCGTTTCAGTCGCCCGCTTGGCGACTTCGAGGGGCACCAGCGTGACCGACTTCACCTCGTAATCTTTGGTGAGGAGCGCCGTGAACGACGATTGCAGTTGCGGCGCCGGATCATCGGCGAAAGCGCCCGACGCGGCCGACATAAATGCTGCGAAGAACAGTGTTCCAAGGCCAGCGCTGCGCATGCGATCCTCTCAATGTTCGAGGTGAGCCCTTGAGGTGACTACTACGACGGCGCAATCGTCTCAAGAATGAACGTGGCGGAGGGCACGAGACCTGGGGACAAGATGTGCCGCAGTTTGGCGGGGAATCACCTCAATCGCGTCATCC
>DATBRP010000005.1:0-5551 GCA_036560245.1 Hyphomicrobium sp. | reverse complement strand
TGCGGCAGCAGGGCTTTGACGCGGTCGACGGTGTCGATGACGTTGGCTTCCGGCGTCTTCGTGATGATGAGAAGCACCGCGGGCTTCTGATCGAACCGCGCCGAAGACAGGCGATTGCGCGTCGCGAGAATGACTTTAGCGACATCGCCGACGCGGACCACGTCGCCATTCGGCATATTCTTGACGACGATGTTCTTATACTCGTCCGGGTCGTTGATCTGCGGGTTCGTGGCCAGAATGATCGTCTGCCGGTCGCCGTTGATCGATCCGATGGGCGAGAGATCGTTGGCGTTGGCGACAGCCAATCGAACATCTTCGAAGCTCACGCCCATCGCGGCGGTGAGCGAGGGATTGACCTGGATGCGGGTCGCTGGCTGATCGGCGCCGCTGACCGTCACGTCGGCGACGCCGTCGACCTGCGAGATACGCTGGCCGATGACCGTATCGGCGGTATCGTAGATATCGCTGGTGGACATCGTGTCCGATGTCAGCGCCAAGATCAGAATTGGTGAGCCCGAGGGATTATATTTACGAAACGTCGGCACTTGCGGCAGATCACCGGGCAGGTCCGCTGTCGCGGCATTGAGGGCCGCCTGCACATCGCGCGCGGCGCCGTCGACGTTACGGGTCAAATCGAATTGGATGGTAATGCCCGTCGAGCCAAGCGAACTCGACGACGTCATTTCGGTGACGCCGGCGATTTCGCCAAGCCGGCGTTCGAGTGGCGCTGCGACGCTTGCGGCCATTGTCGCCGGGTCGGCACCGGGGCGGGTTACACTGACACGGATGGTGGGGAATTCGATCGCCGGCATGCTGGCGACGGGCAGAAAAATGTATGCCATTGCGCCGGCAAGAAAGAGACCGACGGCAAGAAGCGCTGTTCCGATCGGCCGCTCGATGAAGATGCGCGATACGTTCATGGCGCTACTCGGCGGCCTCTTCGAAGTCACGGTGCGGTGTCGCCGATGGCTCAATGGCGCTCGGTTCCGCGACGTGCCGAGTGTCATCGAATTTCTTGCCGGTGAGGCGGGCGCGTAGGCGTTCCATCGTCAGATAGATGACGGGGGTCGTGTAGAGTGTCAGCAGCTGGCTCAGCAGCAAGCCGCCGACGATCGTAATGCCGAGCGGGTTTCTCAGCTCCGAACCGGTGCCGCTTTCGATCGCCAGAGGCAGCGCGCCTAAAAGCGCGGCCATTGTCGTCATTATGATCGGGCGGAAACGCAATAGGGCGGCTTCCATGATCGAGTCGCGTGGAGAGAGCCCGCGCGTGCGCTCGGCGTCGAGCGCGAAGTCGATCATCATGATGGCGTTCTTCTTGACGATGCCCATAAGAAGGATGATGCCGATCAAGGCGACGAACGACAGGTCGTTCCCGGTAAGCTCAAGCGCGAGCGCGGCGCCGATACCGGCCGAGGGCAGCGTCGTCAAAATCGTGAACGGGTGGATCAGACTTTCGTAGAGAACGCCGAGCACGATGTAGATGGTGACGATGGCGGCGAGGATCAGCCACGGCTGGCCCTGCAGCGATTTCGAGAATTCGGCGGCGTCGCCGTAGAAGGTGCCGTTCACCGTCGCCGGGAGATTGATCTTTTCCTTGGCGGCATTGATGGCGTGAAGCGCGTCGCTGAGGGACGCATTGGAAGCGAGATTGAAGCTGAGCGTGATCGCGGGGAATTGATCCTGATGGCTGATCGCAAGCGGCGCGGTCTCATATTTCATCGTCGCGACGGAGGTTAGAAGCACCTGCGTCCCGGTCGTGCTCGACGGCACGTAGAGGCGGTTCAGCCGCGATGGGTCGCTGCGATATTCGGAAGCCGCCTCGAGCACGACGCGGTACTGGTTCGCCTGCTCATAGATGGTCGAGACTTGCCGCTGACCGAAAGCGTTGCTCAAGGCATCATTGATTGCCTGCATCGTGACGCCGAGACGGCCGGCCAAGACGCGATCAACGTCAATCCTGGCGATGAGGCCGCCGTCGACTTCCTCGGACGAGACGTTGCGCAGGTATGGAGAGGCCTTCAACGCTTCGGCCATGCGTTTAGACCAATCGGAGACTTCCGCAACGTCGGTGCTGACCATCGTGTACTGGTAGCGGGCGCGGCTCGTCTGCGTTGAAATCTGCACGTCCTGAACGGGCTGGAAATGGACGATCGTGCCGGCAACGGGAAGAACAGCAAGCTTAAGGCGACGGATAATCTGCTTTACGTTCGACTGGCGCTGGTCGCGCGATTTCAACAGGATCTTGAGATTGCCGACGTTCTGCGTGGCGTTGAGCTGGCCGATGCCGACGATCGAGGCGACGCCCGAAACATCCTTATCCTTGGCGACGATCGTTGCGACGTCGTTCTGCAGCCGGGTCATTTCGTTGAACGAGATTTGCGGGTTGCCTTCGACGACGGCAGTGATGGCGCCTGTGTCCTGATCCGGCAGGAAGCCCTTCGGCATGATGACGTAGAGCCAGATCGTGAGGGCGACCGTCAACAGCGCGACGAAAAGGGTTGCCGGCTGATGGCGTAATACAAATTCCAGAGAGCGCCCGTAGGCCTCGATAACGCGATCCATGAAGCGGCCGAAAAGCCGGCCGATCATGCCGCCGCCTTCGTGGCCACCGGCGCGCAAAAGCCGGGCGCACATCATCGGCGTCAGCGTCAAAGATACAACTGCGGAGACGACGACCGCGATCGTCAGCGTCAACGCGAACTCGCGGAACATGCGCCCGACGAGGCCGGTCATGAACAGGAGCGGGATGAAGACGGCAATCAGCGACAGCGTAAGCGAAATGACGGTGAAGCCGATCTCGCGTGCGCCGTCGAGGGCGGCCTTCATCGGCTTCTCACCTTTTTCAAGGTGGCGCACGACGTTCTCGATCATGACGATGGCGTCGTCGACGACGAAGCCCGTTCCGATCGTCAAGGCCATCAGCGACAGGTTGTCGACGCTGAAGCCGCAAAAATACATGACGCCGAACGTGGCGATGAGGGAAACGGGCAGGGCGACGCCGGCGATGATCGTCGCCCGTATCGAGCGCAAGAATAAGAGCACGACCATCACGACGAGGCCGACGCTCAGGATCAGCGTGAACTGTACGTCGTGGACCGAGGCGCGGATGGTTCCGGTGCGGTCGCTGACGATCTGCAGGTCGACGCCGGCCGGCATGCTGCGTTCGACGCGCGGCAGCTCCTTCTTGATGCTGGCAACGGTGTCGATGACGTTGGCGCCGGGCTGTCTTTGAATATCGACGATGACTGCCGGCTTGCCGTTATACCAGCCGCCGACGCGCGTATTCTCGAGGCCGTCGCTGACTTTCGCGACGTCCTTCAGACGCACCGGAGCGTCATTGCGATAGGCAACGATGACGTCTTCGTAGGCCTTGGCATTGTCGATCTGATCGTTGGCAGCGATGGTGAAGGACTGCTTGTCGCCGTCGAGAGAACCTTTCGGCCCCGCGACGTTGGCGGCGCTGATGGCCGTACTGAGATCGGCCATGCTGAGGCCGTAGCTCGCCAGCCGCCGCACGTCGGCTTCGATACGGACGGCGGGTTTGATGCCGCCTTCGATCGAAACGTGGCCGACGCCGGAAACGGAGCTCATGCGCTGGGCCAGCATCGTGTCGGCAAGATCGGATAACGATCTCAGCGACAGGGAGTCCGACGTCAGCGCCAGCGTTACGATTGGCGTGTCGGCCGGGTTTACCTTCGAGTAGGTCGGTGGATAGGGAAGGTTGCGCGGCAGCGTCGATCCTGCGGCGTTGATCGCCGCCTGTACGTCCTGAGCAGCCGCATCGATATCGCGGTCAAGGTTGAATTGCAGTGTGATGCGGCTGAGGCCGAACGAGCTTGTCGACGACATCGTCGAGAGCGATTGGATTTGGCCGAACTGGCGCTCGAGCGACGCCGTGACAAGCGTCGACATCGTCTCCGGACTTGCGCCCGGAAGCTCTGTCGTGACCTCGACGGTCGGAAAGTCCACCTGAGGCAACGACGAGATCGGCAGGGAAAAATAACCGAGGATGCCACCGAGGAGCGTTGCGAGCGCCAACAGCGATGTCGCTATTGGCCGCTCGATGAAGGGCCGCGATACGCTCATGGCGATGCGCCGTTGTCCTTGTGGTGATGATGATGGCGGCCGTTATCCTTGCCACCGCTATCGGTATTGGAGCCGGTCACGAGCGGCGTGCCGGAGGGTATCTCCGAAGCCTGCTGATTTTCATTGGCGACGCGCGCGGATTTGCCGGCGCGGGGATGGTCGCCCGACACCGAGCCGTTGCTGCTACCGGGGGGCGGGGTTTTGCCATCGCTGACGGAGACGCTGGCGCCGTCCTTGAGGCGACCGAAGCCGCTGGTCACGAGCTTTTCGCCCGGCGTCACGCCCTCGGCAATCACAGCTTGCGTCTCGTCTTGACGTGCGACCTTGACCGCCCGCATCGTTACGGTGTTGTCGGCGCCGACAACGTAGACGTAGGGGCCATCGGGTCCGCGCTGGATCGCTTCCGTCGAGGCGACAATGACGTTTTTCAGCGTATCGACGAGGACGCGGACGTTGACGAACTGGCCGGGCCAAAGCTGGCGCTTTTCGTTCGGGAATTCGGCTTTGAGGCGGATCGTGCCGGTCTGCTGATCGACCTGATTGTCGATGACCTCAAGCGTGCCGGCATCCAGTTCGGTCTGGCTGTCGGTGGAAAGGGCTTGGGCCGTCAACTTACCCTGGGCGATCGCCTTGGTCAGCGCCGGTAAATCCTGCTGCGGCAATGTGAAGATCACTGAAATCGGCTGCACCTGCGTGATGACGACGATACCGCCGGCGTCGCCCGCGTGCACGAGATTGCCTTCGTCGACGAGGCGGATACCGGTGCGGCCGTCAAACGGCGCGACGATGGTCGTGTAGCCGAGGATGGCGGTCGCGTTCTCTATCGACGCGACGTCGGACTTGATCTGTGCTTCCTGCTGCTTGATCAGCGCTTTCTGCGTATCGATCTGCTGTTGCGAGACGGCGAGCGTGCCGACTTTCTCGAAGCGTTCGAGGTCGTGCTTGGTGTTGGCGAGAAGCGCCTCGTCGAGGGCCTTCTTGGCGACGGCCTGATCGAGCGCCGCCTGATAGGTCACAGGATCGATCTTGGCGAGGACGCCGCCGCGCTTGACGTCTTGCCCTTCCTTGAAATTGACGCTCAGCAGACGGCCATCGACCTGAGCGCGTACGGTCGCGGTGTTCAGCGCCTTCACGGAGCCGACACCCTCAAAGTAGACAGGTACGTCGGCAGTCTCGGCATCCTTGGCGACGACCGAAACGGGTCCGCCAAAGCCACCGCGACGGGCATGCCCGCTCTTGGCCGCCCCGTCCTGAAGACCGCCTTGCGTCACGTAATAGACGCCGCCGGCAATAGCGCCGACCGCAAGGAGGGTGAAAACCGACCGCAGAATTCTCATTAATCACTCGTATCCGTATGAGATGGCATGCTGGCACGGGACGCCCCCGAGGCATGCCGGGGCGCTAAGCAGAAGAGATCCTTTCGGAGCCCCGGATCGAGAACGCAGCCTGAGGGTAAATCCGTTGC
>DATBRP010000004.1:0-3961 GCA_036560245.1 Hyphomicrobium sp. | reverse complement strand
CCACGGCCTCCGACAGCTTCCGCGCCAGAACTGTTCTCGCTGCTTGGCGGGGCAGGAGTATTGGAACTCGTCGGAGGTGCGCTCTTGATCCTTGGACTGTTCACCCGCCCTACCGCATTTATTCTCGCGGGCGAAATGGCGTTCGGTTACTGGCTGGTCCACGCACCAAAAAGCTTTTTCCCAGTACTCAATGGCGGTGACAGCGCGATACTCTACTGCTTCATTTTCTTGTATCTCGTCTTCGCGGGGCCCGGCCCTTGGAGTGCTGACGCCGTGAGGGGTCGTTCGACTAGCTCCACATGAACATGATAGCCCTGCTAGCTGTCGCTCTCGGCGTCCTCTTGACCGGTTGCGCGGTCGCGCCTGAAGTGGCCTGTCGCCCTCACCACTGCGATCCGTCCATTGATGAGCAATTTAAGCAGAACGCCAGTTGGGATGCGCGGACTCCCGACGAGTACGCGAAGGTTCCGAGAACCAACTGATCTCTGCATTCACCCGCAGCACACGCGAGCTAACAAATCGTCCACCGCGATCTTTTCCTTTGTCGAAAACCGTAGGCGGCAACTTTCCTAATGTCGGACATAAAATCATCGACTTGGACAGCCCGGCACAGCCAGATGTTTCCTGTTCTCGAACAGACGGACATCGCCCGGCTGCGGCGGTTCGGCAGCATACGCACTTACCCAGCGGGCGACAGACTCGTGAGCGCCGGCGACGTGGCGGAAGGCCTGACCGTCATTCTCTCAGGCCGCGTCGGTGTTTCTCAAGTCGACAATTCAGGTCACGCGGTAAAGATCATCACCCACAGACCCGGCGCCTTCATGGGTGAACTGGCGCAACTCTCGGGCCGCCCCTCCCTGGTCGATGCGACCGCGTTGGATGATGTCGAAGCCCTGGTCATTTCGCCTGACAAGCTGCACGACATGTTCGTTGGCGAGGCCGACCTTGGAGAGCGCATCATGCGCGCTCTGATTCTCAGGCGCGTCGGACTGCTCGAGACGGGTATCGGTGGCCCCGTAATTGTCGGCTACCCCGGTAATGGCGATGTATTGCGGCTCGAAGGATTTCTGGCTCGAAACGGCCATCCGCATCAGACGCTCAATCCCACCGATCCCGAAGCCGAAACGTTGCTTGAACGGTTTCACGCCGATCTCTCTCAATTGCCGATCGTCGTGTGCGCCGGCGGACAAATGCTGCGCAATCCTAGCGAAAGCGAACTTGCGCGATGCATCGGCATGGTCCGCCCCATCGACTCCAGCCGCGTCTATGATGTGGCGATCGTCGGAGCGGGTCCCGCAGGTCTCGCGACCGCCGTCTATGCGGGATCGGAAGGCCTGTCGGTGCTGGTGCTCGATTGTCGAGCCTTCGGCGGTCAAGCAGGAGCCTCCGCGCGCATCGAGAATTATCTCGGCTTTCCAACCGGCATCCGAGGCATGGCATTGATGGGGCGCGCCTACACCCAAGCACAGAAATTCGGGGTCGAAATGGCCATTCCTAATGAGGCCATAAGATTTCAAAACACGCCGAGCGATGACAATCATCATCTCGTTCTGGAGACCGACGCCGGCGAAACCGTCAACGCCCGCTCAGTCGTAATCGCGACAGGGGCCCGATATAAACGCATTGAGATTGAAAACCTTGGAGCTTTCGAAGGCACGACCGTTCATTACTGGGCGTCTCCCCTCGAAGCCAAACTATGCTCTGGCCAAGAGGTGGTCGTGGTCGGCGGCGGCAATTCGGCGGGTCAAGCCATCGTCTATCTCGCAAGCCAGGTTGCCAAGGTGTGGGTTCTGATACGGGGGCCTGACCTCAACGCAAACATGTCGAGCTATCTCGTCGACCGCATCAATGGTCTTGCCAACGTCGAAGTCGTGACGGACGCCACCATCACACAGCTTACGGGCAAAGGTGATGCACTGGAAACGGTGTCGTGGAAGCTTCGCGGCCGCGACGATAAAATCGAGCGACCCATCGGCCACCTCTTCCTTTTCATCGGAGCCGATCCCAATACCGACTGGCTCGCGGGATCAAGCATCGCGCTCGACGACAAGGGCTTCGTGCTGTGCGGTGTCGACACTTCGACGAGCTCGCCGTTGGAAACCAATCGACACGGCGTCTACGCGATCGGCGACGTCCGTTCGGGCTCCGTCAAGCGCGTCGCGGCGGCTGTCGGCGAAGGGGCTCAGGTTGTCGCTGCCCTTCATGCATTCCTGGCAAAAGGTCGCGAAGCGCCGCTCCCGCCCGCCCCAGGAGAAATTACTGAATAAATCCGAATGCTTATCGCGATATCCCGATTTACCGGCGCCGCCTCGGGCACGACGGGAAAGGGCTACAGCTTCGCGTAAGTAGCAGCGCCCAGTATGGCCCGATTCCGGCTACAGGGGCGGCGATGGCTGCGACACACACGAACGCGCGAGTGAACTTGACGACATCCGATCGGCGTCTTGCCGAGCAATTGGCTGATAACGGAGACTTGCGCGCCTCCGTTTCGCTGATCCTGGCATCGGGCGGCGACATGCGGATCTGGCCGGACCCTATCAGTGGCCGGAACCGGTACGGTACCAAGACCTCCCCGGCGCCCGACGAAATCAGCTTCTCGTCGACGACGGCAAGCAACATCTCCGTTGAAGGGTTTGCCGCCGCGAGCCAAGCGCTGCAGCGTCTGTTCGGCACCGGCGGTGAAACAGCCGTTGCCCCCGATCAGTGGTTCGACGAGGTCAGAAACGGCATCGTAGAGCTGCTCGGTGCGCCCGGATCAAAAGCCGTCCTCACGGCTTCAGGAACCGACGCGGAGCTTCTGACGCTCGGTCTCGCGACGGCGTTATCGACACGCCCGATCACCAACGTCTTCATCGCGCCGGACGAGACGGGGAACGGTATTCCACTTGCCGCAGCGGGCCGGCATTTTTCCGGCATGACGGCACTGGCACAAGTGGTTGCGGAAGGCCAGCCGATCGAAGGCTTCGCATCGGGCCACGTTGATGTGCGGACAGTCGCGATCCGCGACGAGACCGGGAAGCCGCGCGACCCTCAAGCCATCGATCGCGACGTCGCGATGACGATCGAGCAGGAACTTCAGCGCGGCCGCGACGTACTCCTGCACGTGCTCGACGCCTCGAAGACCGGATTGACGGGCGTCACACGACAAGCGGCGCGCGATCTCGCAGCCGTCGCACCGGGCCGGGTGCGCGTGGTGATCGATGCCTGTCAGCTCCGCTGTCAGTTCTCGCAACTCCGGCGCGATCTCGCGGACGGCTTCATGGTCAATGTGACGGGTTCAAAATTTGCCGCCGGCCCGGCGTTTGCCGGTGCATTGCTTCTGCCGGCTTGCATCGTCGATGAGATCGTGTCGCGGACGTCCCTGCCCGCTGGATTGTCGGACTATACAGCCGCTCTCGATTGGCCGGCTTCGCTTCGCGACCAACTCGATCTTTCATTCAAATCCGAAGCCAACATCGGACTTGGCCTCAGGTGGGTTGCAGCACTCGACAACCTCGTGCGCTACGCGTCAATCGGCGAAGCCGTGCAAGCGCGGATCATTGATCGCTTCGCGGCGCAGGTTCGCGCGCGCGCCACCGATGTCGAAGGACTTGCACTTCATCCTGACGACCGCAACGAGCACTTTGCGTCGCGGTCGATCGTGCCGATGACGGTGCTTGCGAAGGACAGGGCCTTTGCTCCTTTAAGCGAGGCGCATCGTATCCGGTTGGCGTTGCAAGATCCGGCCCAAGGCGCTGTCTGTCACATCGGTCAGGGCGTCCGCGTCGGTCCGCGTACGGTCTTGCGCATCAGCGCTTCAGCCCGCGACGTGGCAGACGTCGCGGCGCGGATGGATGCAGGTCAGTCGCTCGAACAAGCCTTCCAACCTATCGCGACGAACCTCGACGCATTTTTTGCCAAATGGTCAAGAGTCGCGCGCGACAGCCGGACGGCATAATGTCTTCCGCCGGAAAGCCCCGCG
>DATBRP010000003.1:0-9030 GCA_036560245.1 Hyphomicrobium sp. | reverse complement strand
TGATCGCCGGTCTTGTCGCGGTTCTCGACGCCGAGATCGTACGACTCGAGATTGACGTCGACATAGGGGTGGATCAGCTTGTCCTTGATCAACTTCCAGATGATGCGGGTCATCTCATCGCCGTCGAGCTCGACGACGGTGCCTTCAACCTTGATTTTTTTCATCGATGATCTCGTGGGACGGAATTGGGGGACGGCGATCGAATTCAAGCGGCCATAATGGCCGACGCCGCACCGATGAAGCAACCTTCGACGCGGTGGTGCGGCAGATGGCGAGGCAATTCATGGGCCGGCGCCCTTGACGTGGCGTCGAGATTGTCACCCTTGTCGTGCCCGAAGAATTATGCGTGGCATCGGCAAGTCAACGCGCGCCCTGGCGCGGGCGTCGCTTAGCTGAATGGCAGTTACGGAGGAACGGTTGAACGCCGGTACGGAAACGGAAAGGCATGAGGCAGCACCCGAGGTCCACGTCGGCCGCGGCGGCGAGCCCGTGCTCGGACCGTGCGACACCCGCGTTTCCGAAGTCGTGCACGCCTGCCACACCTCGACAATCGACCAAGGTCTTCAGAGCCTCGCCATTCCGGGGCTGACGCGCTTGAGCCTTGAGCCGGTGCTGCAGTACTGCGCCGGCCTCAGATGCGTCGAGCATCAGGTGACGTGTCCCGGCTGCAAACGGCGCACGGAAGCGCAGGGCATCGAGACGCTCGACCAATTCATTCTGAGCAAGAAAGAGATCGTTGTCGGCGATGGTCGCGTCCGCCTCAAAGGCGAAGGCACCGAGACGGTCACGACGCCGTGCCTCGAAACGCTCGCAAAGCAATGGTCGGGCGAGAACTATTGGTTCTGGGCCCGTCGCGTCATCCGCAAGCTGCGTCACGGCATTCGCCGCGCCCACATGCAGGGCGAACCGGTCGCCGGGGAAGGCGAGACGCCGACGATCATCCTGATGGAGCCGCAGCTCGCCGATAACATCGGCATGGTGGCTCGGGCCTGCGCCAACTTCGGCCTCGACGATCTTCGCCTGGTCAATCCGCGCGACGGCTGGCCGAACGAGAAGGCCCGCATCGCCGCTTCGGGCGCCAACTACGTCATCGACGACGCCCGGCCCTTCGAAAAGCTCGAGGAGAGTTTAGCCGATCTCAACTGGGTCGGCGCAACGACCGCACGTCAGCGCGATATGCGAAAGCCGGTGCTGACCCCGGAGCAGGCGATTGCCGAAATGCGGACCAGGATCGGCCGCGGCGAGCGCTGCGGTATCCTGTTCGGACGCGAGCGCAACGGCCTCGAAACCGGAGAGGTGGCCAATGCCGACGCTCTAATTATGATTCCGGTTAATTCCCGCTTCGCATCCCTCAACCTTGCGCAGGCAGTGCTGCTATTGGGTTACGAATGGATGCGCGGCGACGAGGGCCGCAGCCTGGGCCGCGTGACGACCTACGAGAAGCCGCTCAGCGAAGGCCTTTACATGGGGCGTGATCGGCCGGCGACGAAAGAGGAACTTATTGGCCTATTTGAACATTTAGAACGGGAACTTGAGGCCAGCGGCTTCTTCAACCCGGCGCATCGCAAAGCCGTTGTGGCGCAAAATCTACGCACGTTGTTGACGCGCATCAATGCCACTGATCAGGAGGTGCGCACACTCCGTGGCATAGTTGCAACTCTCTCACAGGGCAAAGGAAAGGTCCGGAAAGGGCCCGCTGAGATGCCTTGATCTGGCCAAGTTTTGGGCCGAGCGATGCCAACTGAAAAGGCATACTGGCGACATGCAACGCGGCAGTTCGATGGGCCGCGACGGCGGACTAGCGACAATATTTGAGACCATAAAGAAAATCGCAGAGGCTCAACTGGAGATGTTGATGAACATTAGGGCGGGGGTGGTGTTGGCAGGTGTGGCCGCGCTAGCGCTTATGGGGAGTGTTGCGTCCGCCGGTGCGCAGGACCTCAGTGATCATGCTGTCAAGTCATTCATGGAGTACGCTTGGTCGTTGACGCCCCAGCAGTTCTCCAAGCCGGATGGAACGGTTATCCTCATCGATAAGACCAAGAAGGACCAAGTGCTCGTCCCGCTCAACGTCGCTCGGGAAGTCATCATGGCCGGCCGGCTGTCGGCACATGCCCAGATTTGCGATCTCCGTGACGATCAGATTCAGAACCATCGGGCGATGATGCGCCGGGAGGAAGTCAAGCAGAAGTGGACGCCCCAGCAGATGGTCTACATCAGCCAGCTGCACCTCACGACCGTGATGCTGCTGACCGGCCGCATCCGGCTGGTCGAGAAGCAGGG
The DNA here is from genome assembly GCA_036560245.1 of Hyphomicrobium sp. Lineage (GTDB taxonomy): Bacteria > Pseudomonadota > Alphaproteobacteria > Rhizobiales > Hyphomicrobiaceae > Hyphomicrobium_B. Next base: position 6,747 of record DATBRP010000003.1, on the reverse strand, counting down.
CGACAAGGAAGTCGTCGTCGATGAGAAGAAAGAACCGGCGCAGACCTGCACCGAAGAACAGAAAAAGAAGGTAAAGGAGCTGGTCACGGCCTATGTCGCCGCCAGCCCGCCCGTCAGCGCCGTGGCAAAATTGTATAATAAGCCGGCGGCGGCCCCAGCGGCTCCTCACGGTGCGCCAACTGCGACAGGCTCGACCTCGGTCAGCGAGAGCGCAACACCGCCGAAGAAATAGCGGCCTTTAAGCCGTTGACGGAACGCTCCGGCACCAGTATCACCCTCTTCTGCGCGGGCCTTCGGGCCCGCGTTTGATTTACGCGCACCCACGGCGGGACTGTCGAAGGTCCATGCCTGTCGGCCCTTTAGCGAGGGCAGAGGAGGGGGCGCTCCACGGCCGCGCCGGTCAGGTTGACTCGGCGGGCTTCAACTCATGGAGTGCTAGAAGATGACAAAGCGCATTCGCGCCAAGCATAAGATCGACCGCCGCCTCGGCGAGAACATCTGGGGCCGTCCCAAGAGCCCGTTGAACCGTCGCGAGAGCCGCCCCGGCCAGCACGGTGAACGCCGCCAGGGCAAGTTGTCGGACTTCGGTCAGCAGCTCAAGGCCAAGCAGAAGCTCAAAGGCTATTACGCGTCGATTTCCGAACGCCAGTTCCGCGCCGCCTACGACGAAGCTTCGCGCCTGAAGGGCTCGACGTCGGAACACCTGATCGGCCTCCTCGAGCGCCGCCTCGACGCGCTCGTCTATCGCGCCAAGTTCGTGCCGACCGTTTTCGCCGCCCGCCAATTCGTCAGCCACGGTCACGTGACCGTCAACGGTAAGCGCGTCACCGTTCCGAGCTATCGCCTGCGCGTCGGCGACCTCATCGAAGTTCGCGAAAAGGCGAAGCAGTTGGCTCTCGTTCTCGAAGCCATCAAGAGCGCCGAGCGTGACGTGCCCGACTACGTCAACGCCGACCACAGCAAGATGACGGCGTCGCTGACGCGCGTTCCCGCGCTGTCGGACGTGCCCTATCCGGTCCAGATGGAACCGAACCTCGTCGTCGAATTCTATTCGCGATAATGCTTCGCGCTTGGCGGCCGGCTCGCGGAACGCGAGTCGCCAAGCGCCGAGCAAGCTCACGGCCGCCAGCGCCGGACCGACTCCAAACGCAAAGGCCGCCCAATCAGGCGGCCTTTTATTTTGCGCCGTTCCTCATCATCTCATCGTCATCCTCGAACAGACGAGCACAGCGAGGTTGTTCGGGGATCCAGCGCAAAATGTGCCGAAGGCCCCGTATTGCGCGTCTTCGACGAGTCTTGCGCTGGATCCCCGACCTTCGACGCGGCTCTGCCGCGCTCGGTCGAGGATGACGATGCGAGGACGACTAAGACTAAGCCACCCGCTGCCGTCGCGGACGAGGGCCGCGGGCGATGGAGATTGCGGGCCCGGCCGCGATCGCAGGCCTAGGCCGTCGCCGCCGCGTCGCTGGAGGCTCCACGTTCGCCCAGCCGTAGGCCAGCATCGTCATCAATGCTGAAGCGGCGAAGAAATAAACGCCCGGCAGCACGCGCGCTTCGGTGTAACCCGACGAATTGACGTAGAAGATCATCAGCGCCAGCACCATGACGTCGGTCATCGAATAGCGGCCGAGCCACTCCATCGTCGCGATTGATTTCTTGCGGAAGTCGGCGGGCATGTCGTGCGACGAGATCAGGGTCAGCAGATAGAAAAGCTTCAAGAACGGAAAGAACACCGAGACCGCGAACACGATGCCGCCCAGGAAGTATTCACGATTTTCGAACAAGGCGTAGATGATCGTCAGGATCGAATGCTCGTTGGTCCACACGTAGACCGTCGTGAAGCGGATCGTCGGCAGGATGATGCCGAGCGCGAAAAATACCGTCGCCAGAATGATCAGGAAGCTCAGCGCGAAATTGCGCCAGCCGGACGACTGCGCAGGTGGTCCGATGTCGGGTTCGGGCAAAACTGGCACAAGCTCCGGCGCTGCCGCCATGCCATCGGTTCGTATCCAGGCGTACGAAAGGATCATCAGCACGACGGCGGCGGTGAAGAAGTAAACGCCATTGAGGCTTGAAGCGTCGTAGACGCCCTGGCTCTTGATGAAAAAGATCGTCAGCGCCAGCACGAGCACGTCGTGCATCGACCACTTGCCCAGCCACTCCAGTGCGCGAAGCCTGCCGTGATGGCGCACGATTTCGACGGGCGGCAGCGTCGAGACGAGTAGCAGGTACAGCAATTTCGTGATCGGCAGCAGGATCGAGAACACGACCACGATCAGGCCGAGGAAAATCTGACCGTCATGGAGAAGGACCTCGACCGTCGAGATCAGCGAATGCTCCGTCGTCCAGATGCCGTAGCTCGTGAGCTTCAGGATCGGCATCGTGATGCCGAGCGCCAGACAGACGCTTGCGGTCAGGATCGTGAGGGAGAGAAAGAACCGCCGCCCGTTCAGCCTCATGGATCGCCTCAGTCACAATCTCGCGCCCGGTTCTCCGTCCGCGATTATTCCATGCAACACCGGCATTGGGCGGAAATTAGGACATCCGGTTGTAATCCAAATGCCATGTTGGGACCGCAGAGGCACGGTCAATGCTTATTTCGCCAGTGAGGTGCGGCAGGCCACGTCAAGTCAGTTTTTTATGATCTTTCCCGTCTTCGCGCTTCGCGACGCTTCCTCAAAATCGCCAATCCGCTATATGAAGCGTGTATCTTGCCGAGGGAGCTGTTCGCGCAGTTGTTTTCGGGAAGTTTCAGCTGCTGGTTTGGGATACGCCAAGGTGCGATCGGACACGCGATACAATGCGAGACGGCGCATGGTGAAACTCGGCCGCCTGTCGCTATCCCTTTGCGCCGTCGCGTGGATGGCGACCGCCTGCTCAAACGAGCCTCTGCAACCTTCGGGCGCCCTCTGGCCCGGCGGCTCGAAAGCCCATGCCGGCACACCAGGTTCGGGCGGCGGTTCACGCAAGTCTGTCGCGACCGCAACTCGCGAACGTAACGGGCCGGGTTGGGGGTCTTACAGCGGCGAACGCGGGCAGACCGTCCCGCCGCCGTCGCAGAATTACGTTTTCCGCGGTGATCCAAACGCCGGCACGACCTTCGCACCGACGCAGCCGGCGCAAATGTAGTGCGGCCGCTCCATCCCGTGAGGGATGGCCGCTGCGATCATCCGCAAACGGTGTAAGCACACGTCATCCGACCGTTCGATCTCGCCGGTTCAGGTGACGGGAAACCGGTTACGGTTATTTCACCACGACGCCACCCAACGCCCCCCTTCGACGGCAACTCATTTTACGATGCGGGTGGCTATACGATATTCCGGAAATGACATAACGTCCGATTGGACTGCACGTCTTTTCATTTGCTCACATACCTTTGGCAGGCTCGATCATGAGTGACGATTCTCACGTGCGGTCGTCGGTGCGTGCATACGTGGCGCACGCGGAGCGAAAGGCGTCCATCCGCCGTCGTGCCTTGAGGCTCGGCACGCCGTGCATCCTCGCAGCGGCCCTGACGCTGTCGGCTTGCGGCGAGAAGAATACGTTCGTTCCGCCGCCGCCGCCGAAGGTCGAGGTGGCTTTGCCTTTGAAGCAGACTGTGACGCGCTACCTGGACGCGACGGGGAACACGGCAGCGGTCAACAGCACGACGCTGGTCGCACGCGTGCAGGGCTTCATCCAGGCCATCAAGTACAAGGACGGCGATGCCGTCAAAGCCGGCACGGTGCTGTTCGTCATTGAGCAGCAGCCCTATCAGCTCGCGCTCGAGCAATCCGAAGCCGGCCAGCAGAGCGCGGCCGCCGACACCAAAAAGACGGAGGCCGACTATAAGCGCCAGGTCGATCTCGCCGCGAAAAACATCGCCAGCCAGTCGACGCTCGACCAGGCGACGGCTGCGAAGGATGCGGCGGTCGCCAAGCAGAAGCAGTCGCAAGTCGATATCCAACAAGCCCAGCTCAACCTCAGCTATACCGAGGTCAAAGCGCCGTTCGATGGCATCGTGACCTCTCGCGAAGTCTCCTTGGGCCAGCTCGTCGGCGCCGGTAGCCCGACCACGCTCGCCACCATCGTTCAGCTCGACCCGATCTATGTGAACTTCGCCATCAGCGAGACCGACGTGCAGAGCATTCGCGCCGGCATCAAGGAGCGGGGCCTCACCAGCGAAGATCTGAAGAAGATTCCGATTGAGGTCGGACTTCAAAGCGAGACTGGATACCCGCACAGGGGAACGCTGGACTACGCCGCGCCGAGCATCACGGCGGCGACCGGTACGCTCCTCGTGCGCGGCGTGCTGCCGAACGCCGATCGCGCGCTGCTTCCTGGTTACTTCGTGCGCGTCCGCGTGCCGCGCGCGGCCGAGCCCGACAGGTTGCTCGTGCCGGATCGCGTCGTCGGCAGCGACCAGGCCGGACGCTACCTGCTCGTCGTCAACAAGGACGACGTGGTCGACCAGCGCAAGGTCGAGCTTGGCCAGCAGGTGGGCGAATTGCGTGTCATCGAAAAGGGCATCGAGCCTGATGACCGGGTCATCATTTCCAGCCTGATGACCGTAGTGCCGGGCGAGAAGATCGAACCGGTTCTGAAAACAATCACCGGCTCGGCACCGGACGCCGCGCCATGATCTCGAAATTTTTCATCGAGCGTCCGGTTCTCGCCAACGTCATTGCCATTCTGATGGTGGTGATCGGCGCCGTGTCGGTCCTCAAGCTGCCGGTCGCGCAGTATCCCGACGTCGTACCGCCGACCGTATCCGTTACGACGCGCTATCCCGGAGCCAGCGCCCGCACCGTCATCGATACCGTCGCGCTTCCGATCGAGCAGCAGGTCAACGGCGTCGAGCATATGATTTATATGCAGTCGTTTGCCGCCGCCGATGGCAGCTACACGCTGACCGTTACGTTCGACATCGGCACCGACCTCAACGCCGCGCAGGTGCTGGTGCAGAACCGCGTTTCGGCAGCGATGGCGTCGCTGCCGCAATCCGTGCAGGTGCAGGGCGTCGTCGTCCAGAAGAAATCGACCGCGATTTTGCAGATCGTGACGCTGACATCGCCGACAGGGCAATTCGACAGCCTCTATCTTAGCAACTACGCGACCATCCGCCTGAGAGACGAAATTTCTCGGCTCCCCGGCGTCGGCAATGTCAACGTCTTCGGCGCCGGCCAGTATTCGATGCGCATCTGGCTCGACCCCGAGAAGATGCAGGCGCGCGGCCTCAATGCGCAGGACGTCATCCAGGCGCTGCAACAGCAGAGCGAGCAGGTGACCGCCGGGCAGGTGGGCATGCCGCCGGCGCAGGGGGACCAGTCGTTCCAGTACACGATCGACGTATCGAGCCGTTTCGACGACCCCGCCCAGTTTGCCAATGTCGTCGTCAAGACCGGCACCGCAGGCGACCTCACCCGACTACGCGATGTCGGCCGTGTCGAGCTCGGGGCTCAGACTTACAGCCAGGTTTTCAATCTCAACGGTAAGCAGGCGGCCGGCCTCGCGATATTCCAGACTCCCGGCGCCAACGCGCTCGACGTAGCGCGTGAGGTCGATGCCAAGATGAAAACCCTCGCGCGCGAATTCCCGCAAGGCATGGTCTACACCATTCCCTTCGACACGACGCTCTTCGTGCAGCAGGCGATCCACGAGGTCTACAAGACGCTGTTCGAAGCGGCGATACTGGTGCTGATCGTCATCCTTGTGTTCCTGCAGGATTGGCGTGCGATGCTCGTGCCCGCCACCACCGTGCCGGTGACGATCATCGGCGCTTTCGCCGCGATGGCGGCGATGGGCTTCTCGATCAATCTTTCGACGTTGTTCGCCATCGTGCTCGCAATCGGCATCGTCGTCGACGACGCCATCGTCGTTGTCGAAGGCGCCGCCCACAACATCGAAAAAGGCATGTCGGGCCACGACGCCGCGATCGCCGCCATGAATGCGCTGATGGGCCCGATCATCGGCATCACGCTGGTTTTGATGGCGGTGTTTCTTCCGGCGTCCTTCCTGCCCGGTCTCACCGGCCGGATGTACGCCCAGTTCGCGCTCGTCATCGCGGCGACGGCCCTGATCAGCGCCATCAACGCCGCGACGCTGAAGCCGACGCAATGCGCCCTCTGGCTGCGCCGCCCCGTGCCCCCCGAGCAGCGTAATTTCTTCTATCGCGGCTTCAACGCGTTCTACGGGCGCGTCGAAAACCGCTACGCCAGCTTGATCGGTTCGATGGTCCATCACAGCGGCCTGATGGTTCTGATCGCGTTGGCGATCATCGGAGCGGCCGTCTACGGCATGTCGCGCGTCGCGACGGGCTTTCTGCCGATCGAAGATCAGGGGTATCTGCTCGCGGCCGTGCAGCTTCCTGACGGCGCTTCGCTCGGCCGCACCCAGAAGTCGATGCAGCAGATCGAGGGCATCGCGAATGCCGTTCCGGGCGTCGAGCGTGTCATCACCATCGCGGGCGTGTCGGCTCTCGACAACAGCGCCTCGCTCGCCAACGCCGGCGTCGCCTACATCATGCTGAAAGATTGGAGCAAGCGCGGCAAAGGCCAGGATCTCGCGTCGCTCTACAAGACCCTCAACGATAAGCTCGCCGCTATCGAGGACGGAAGCGTCCTGGTTTTGCCGCCGCCGCCGATACAGGGCATCGGCAATGCCGGCGGCTTCACCCTTCAGATCGAGCTGCGCGATGGCAGTTTCGATCTCGTCAAGCTGGGACGCTCGACGAATGCCGTGGTGAACGCCGCCAGCACGCAATCGAGC
>DATBRP010000002.1:0-17005 GCA_036560245.1 Hyphomicrobium sp. | reverse complement strand
TGCAAGGTCGAACCTTGGCTCGCGGACGGACTGATCAACATCGTCGGCGGCTGCTGCGGATCGACGCCCGATCATATCGCGCACATCGCGGAGCATGCCAAAAGCCATAAGCCGCGTCAGCTTCCGAAGAACGAGCAGCGGCTACGCCTCTCCGGTCTCGAACCGTTCGTGCATGGGTGAAGGTAGCGAGAAACGTTTCCCTCTCCCGGGACGGGAGAGGATGCCCGGAGGGCAGGTGAGGGACTTGGACATTGTGGCATGTTGATAGCGCTATGACGGCCTCGTTGACAAAGACGGCGCGGGTTCTGCGCCGGCGGCAAACGGAAGATGAACGTAAGCTATGGGCGCGTTTGCGTGATCGCCGGTTGAACGGATTGAAATTTCGTAGGCAGGCGCCGTGCGGTTCCTATGTCGTGGATTTTCTCTGTGAAGCCGCGCAACTCATTATAGAGCTCGATGGATCTCACCACGGCGCGGCAGAGCAAATGGAAAGCGATGCGGCGAGGACGCGGCATCTGAACTCGCTTGGTTACGAAGTCCTTCGTGTCTGGAACGCTGACCTCAAGTCTAATGTCGATGGCGTGCTGGACAGAATAGTCGCGGTCGCCGCGCTTCGGGTTAGCCCCTCATCCGCCCCTTCGGGGCACCTTCTCCCAGAGGGAGAAGGACGTGTTCGCCAGGAATCAAAGCAATGACCACAGGTAATGCCGCGCAGTCGTTCATCAACATCGGCGAGCGTACGAACGTCACGGGCTCCGCCAAGTTTCGCAAGCTGATCGAGCAGAACGATTATGCGGGCGCGCTCACAGTCGCGCGGCAGCAGGTTGAGGCGGGCGCCCAGATCATCGACGTCAACATGGACGAGGGTCTGCTCGATTCCGAGAAGGCGATGACAACGTTCCTAAACATGATCGCGTCAGAACCCGATATCAGCCGCGTGCCGGTTATGATCGATTCATCGAAGTGGAGCGTCATCGAAGCCGGCCTCAAGTGCGTGCAAGGCAAGCCGATCGTGAACTCGATCAGCATGAAGGAAGGCGAGGGGCCTTTCCTTGAGCACGCGCGCAAAGTCTTGCGCTATGGCGCGGCCGTCGTCGTCATGGCCTTCGACGAGGCCGGGCAGGCCGACACGATTGAGCGCAAGGTCTCGATCTGCGAGCGCGCCTACAAGCTGCTCACTGAAAAGGTCGGGTTCCCGCCGGAAGACATCATCTTCGATCCCAACATTTTTGCCGTCGCGACGGGCATCGAGGAGCACAACGGCTACGGCATCGCTTTCATCGAGGCGGCGCGTCAGATCAAAGAAAAAATGCCGCTCGTGCATATTTCCGGCGGCGTGTCGAACCTGTCGTTTGCCTTCCGCGGCAACGAGCCGGTGCGCGAGGCAATGCACTCGGTGTTCCTCTACCACGCCATCAAGGCGGGCATGGACATGGGCATCGTCAACGCGGGCCAGCTCGCCCTCTATGACGATATTCCGGCCGAGCTTCGCGAGCTTGCCGAGGACGTTATTCTCAATCGCCGTGCCGATGCGACGGATCGCCTGCTCGATGCGGCGCCGAAATTCAAAGGCGACGGCAGCGGACAGAAGGCGAAAGAAAAGGATCTTTCCTGGCGCGAGGCGCCGGTCGAAGGCCGCCTATCGCACGCGCTGGTGCATGGCATCACCGACTTCATCGAACTCGATACGGAAGAGGCGCGCGCCAAGGCGGAGAAGCCGCTGCACGTCATCGAAGGTCCGTTGATGGCCGGTATGAACATCGTCGGCGATCTCTTCGGTGCGGGCAAAATGTTCCTGCCGCAGGTCGTGAAATCGGCGCGCGTGATGAAGCAGGCGGTCGCCTATCTGCAACCTTATCTCGAAGCGGAAAAGCTGGCGTCGGGCCTCGATCAGATGCCCGCTGCCGGAAAAGTTCTGATGGCGACCGTCAAAGGCGACGTGCACGATATCGGCAAGAACATCGTCGGCGTCGTCCTTCAGTGCAACAACTACGAGGTGATCGACCTCGGCGTCATGGTGCCGGCCGCGAAGATCCTCGAAACGGCGAAAAGGGAAAAGGTCGATATGATCGGCCTTTCGGGTCTCATCACGCCGTCGCTCGATGAAATGTGCTTCGTTGCGGCCGAGATGGAGCGCGAAGGCTTCGCCTGCCCGCTGCTCATCGGCGGCGCGACGACGAGCAAGGTTCACACGGCGGTCAAGATCAACCCGAACTATCATCGCGGTCAGACCGTCTATGTTCTCGATGCCAGCCGCGCCGTCGGCGTCGTCTCCAAGCTTTTGTCGGATACGGACAAGGCGCCTTTCGTCGCCAACGTAAAGGCCGAATACGCAAAGGTGCGCGAGGCGCATATCGCCAACGAAGCGCGCAAGCAGCGCATCACCTTGGCGGCGGCGCGTGAGAACAAGTCCAAGATCGATTGGAAATCGTTCAAGCCGGTGAAGCCGAGCTTCCTCGGCGTGCGCGCATTTCCGAACTTCAGCCTTGCTTCGCTGGTGCCGTTCATCGATTGGACGCCGTTCTTCCAAGCCTGGGAACTCGCCGGGCGCTATCCACAAATTCTGACCGACAACAAGGTCGGCGCCGAAGCAAAGAAGCTCTTCGACGACGCGCAAGTCTTGCTGAAGCGCATGGTCGCTGAAAAGTGGGTCACAGCTTCCGGCGTCGTCGGCTTCTGGCCCGCCAATACCGTCGGCGACGACATCGCGGTTTATGGCGACGATACGCGCAAGTCGCAAATCGCGACGCTCCATACGCTGCGCCAGCAGATCGCGCGCGATCCCTCGCGCAACCGGGCTCATATGGCGCTCGCCGATTTCATCGCGCCGAAAGAAACGGGCGTTGCCGATTACGTCGGCGGCTTTGCCGTCACAGCGGGCATCGGCGAAGAAGAGGCGATCGAGCGCCACATCAAGAAGACCGACGACTACAGTCGTATCATCGCCAAGGCCCTCTGCGATCGCTTCGCGGAAGCGTTCGCAGAAGCGATGCATCAAAAGGTCCGCAAGGAGCTTTGGGGTTATGCCAAGGGTGAGAACCTGACGAACGAAGATCTCATCTTGGAGAAGTATCAGGGCATCCGGCCGGCGCCGGGTTATCCCGCGCAACCCGATCACACGGAAAAGGCGACGCTCTGGAAGTTGATGGACGTCGAGAAGGCGGCCGGCATCGAGCTGACCGAGAGCTATGCGATGTGGCCGGGTGCAGCCGTCTCGGGCCTCTACTTTGCGAATCCCGACAGTCACTATTTCGGCGTCGGCAAGGTCGAGCGCGATCAGGTCGAAGACTATGCGGCGCGCAAGGGCTGGACGATTGCTGAGACAGAGCGCTGGCTGTCGCCGGTGCTGAATTACGATCGGGCGCCCAATGCGGAAGTCACCGCTGCTGCGTAACGCGTCTTACGATGGGACGTCAGCCGGGCGTCATATGACGCAAAACGAAAAAACGGCGCGGTCCCAAACGGTGCCGCGCCGATCGTATCATTTGGCTCGCGCCAGTCTTCCTGGAGAGTTTCCCGTCTCGTTGGCTCCTTGGAGCTTTTGGTGCAGGATTACTGTTTCAGGCGTTCCTCCCGGAGGGTCGTTCTCAAATCATCCCGAGCACGACCGCAATCACGAAACCAAACGACAGAATTGCAGCAAGAGCGTTGAACCTTACTTGCATGGTCATGTCATCACCTCTCGTTAGAGAGCATTGGATTTCGTTTCGCCCCTTTTTTGAAGCGCGGCTGACGCTACGCAGCGGCCCGCTTCACTGACAAGCGAAAAGCATTTTGCGATGCAGAGAGACGGGCTCGTATTGGAGCTTCGAACGCTCGACATCGATGCGGTCTTCAACACTGGGTTCTGGCCCGAGTTCCACGATTCAAAATAATTTTCAGGGGTTGGCGGTGCCAAAAGATTTGGCTTTCCAGACACCGCCCGCAGAGAATGTTTCGTTCTCGCACAGTGCTTCACGGCGCCGATTTTTGAGGGAAAATCCAGAATGCAGCGCACAAAAAAGAACTGTAAATAATTTTCTTGCATTTTGCTCCGACCCCGGACAATGCGCGGGGCGAGCCTCGAAACGCGTTCAGGCGGCGGTCAGGCCACCAGCCGTTTGCGCAATAGGATCTCGGAGCTGCCTTCCGTCACCAAAGCATCGAGCGTCGCGACGCGGCTGAACCCGTGCTTCTCATAGAACGACAGCGCGCGGGCGTTGAAGTCGGACGCTGCCACCCAGAGATTTTGCGCGCGCGTCGCGCGGGCTTCGCTCTCGAACCAGTCGAGTACCGAAGTTCCGATACCCTGTCTTTGGTAAGCCGGCAGAAGCCCGAGAAACTGCAGATACGGTCCGCGAAGCCAATCGCGTTTGATGCCGATGGCGCCGGCGTGGCCGCGACCAACATTGATTGCAAAGCGCGGCGCGCCGGGTTCCTCGGCGGCAAGATAAGCCGTAAGCGCCGACGGCGTGTACTTGTGCCGATCCCAAGGGTCGATCCTGGCGAGCAACGGTCCAAGCGTTTCGGCCGTAAAGGGTGTCATCGCTTCGAACGTCACGCCCGACGATCGGAGTGTCTCGGTGCGTGCATCCGTCATATCAGTTTCCAGCAGCAGCGGACTTCGGCGAAGGCTTCGTGGATGCGGTCCTGTTCTTCGTTCGTTTGAGATTCGACACACGCACCGAATGCGCCGCCGCGACCTTCGGCGTCTTTTGGCCCGGATTCAACTGACGATGCGCCCATAGGAAATCATAACGATTGGTGTCACCCGGTTTGCGATCGTAGCATTCCGACGCGATGACCGGTTTTCCCATGGCGATAAGTTCACTGACGGTGACGAACTTATAGCCTTTGGCCTTGAGCTTGGGGATGGCGAGCGGCAGTGCTTCGGCTGTATGCCAGCCGCGGCCGTTGGCGTGGTCGACGATGATGGAACCAGGCTTCGCCTCGTGCAGGATAGCGTCGGCGATCCTCGTGGCGGAAATGTGCGGGTCGGGATCGCCGGTCGCGACATCCCATTGGATGGCGAGCATGCCGGCGTCATTGACGGCCTTCATCGATGCGTCATTGCAGGCGCCATAAGGGAAGCGGAAGACCGTCGGCTGTTCGGGTATTTCGCTCATCGCCTTCGGCGACGATGCAACGCATTGGTTCGCTGCGATATGCGCACGCGTGTCTTCGTAAACCTTCTGCGGCGCCAGAACCTGCTGGCGGAGCATTGCCGGGGTGACCAACCTCAGATTGGCATGCGTTTCGGTATGATTGCCGATTTCGAACAGCGGATCGAGCATCAGCTGCTCGGTGCGCGCCTGATGCGATGTCATCCACTTGCCGCCCGCAAAGAATGTCGCCTTGACGCCTTGCTGCCGCAGATAGTCGATGATCCGGCCGTCGTAGCCGGCGATCTCGCCGCGCTGCTCGCAAAGGTCGAACGTCAGCGCGATGACTTTCTCGCCCGCCGGCAGGTCGACGCGACGGATCGCGCCGCGCAACTGGTTCGGCACGGCTGCGGCCGGTTTGAAATCGCCGAGCTTCGTCGGAGCGTCGTAGGTGTGAACGCCTTTCGCTGCAACTTCCTCTCCCGGTACGCCCGCGAGCGCTGCAGGCGAGAAGCAGGCGTTCTGCAGCGCTGCATCGCCGGCCGAAGCGGCCGTCGCGAATAGGGCGCTCAGCGCGCCGACGACCAACGCAAAACAAAACGTCTGACTGGAATATCTCATTTGCCTTTGAATTCCGGTTTGCGCTTTTCGAGGAAGGCGCGGCGGCCTTCCGCGTAATCTTCGCTCGCAAAGCATGCCGCAACGGCCGCATCGAGCGCCTTCATGTCCGGATGCTCCGGATGGCGAGAAATTTCATCGATGACGCGCTTGGAGGCGGCAACCGACAGCGGGGCGTTTCCTGCGATCTCGAGCGCCAGGGCCCTGACGGTCGCCTCGATCTCGGCCTTCGGTACAAGTTGCGTGACGAGACCCATAGCTTCGGCGTCGGCAGAACGGAAGCGGTGGCCCGTGAACAGCAGTTGCTTGGCGCGGTCGATCGGTACGGCGGCGAGAATGGGGCGCACCCATCGCGCGTTGTAGCCGATGCCGAGTTTGGCCGCCGGAATGGCAAACTGGCTCGTTTCATCCGCGATCCTCATATCGCAGCACAAGGCAAGCCCAAGTCCGCCACCGAGGCAGAAACCGTGGATCATGGCGATCGTGGGTTTCGGGCAATTGATCAACGCGTTGAATGCAGCATCGTTCAGGGCGTCGTAGACCTTCGCTGCGTCGCCAGTTCGGACGCTTTCGAATTCGGAGATATCGGCGCCGGCCGAGAAGGCCTTGTCGCCTGCGCCGCGCAAGATTACGACGCGTACGTCCGGATCGGCCACGGCTGCGGCAACGGCGGCGGGCAAAGCCCCCCACATGGCGCCCGTCAGCGCGTTCATTCGCGCCGGGTTGTCGGCAGTGATCCAAGCGATCGCTCCATCCTTGGCATATCTTAACGCCGGGCCTTCGCTCTCCGCCTCTGCCATGCAACATAGTCCTTTCGGTTGTCCCGCCATTTAAGTTGCAATTGGAGGCACCGCAAACGTGCCGCCGGGGTGGCAGATGCGCGCGGCGGCCGGAAGGTGTATAAGGTAAAAGCCGTTGACGGATTGACCGGGGTGCGCGGCACCGTTAATCGCCTGTGAAAATTCCCGTTTGAGGCGAGCAGGCGACGGCGATCCTGGCCGGAACCTGCGAGCAAGAGGCATTCACGTGTCGAACCCGACGACAGCAACGCCCAAGGTCCAAATCGTCGACCCCATCTGGGCGCAGATTCGTTCCGAGGCGCAATCCGCCATGAAGGCCGAACCGGCCCTCGGCAGCTTCATCTTCGCGACGGTTCTCAGTCACGAGCACCTCGAAGCTGCCGTATGCCATCGCTTGGCGCAGCGGCTGAACCATACCGACGTCGACGCCGGTCTGATTTCGCAGACGTTCCAAAGCGTGCTCGAAGACGACAATAGCCTGGGCATGATTTTCCGCGCCGATCTCGCGGCCATCTACGACCGCGATCCGGCATGCACGCGCTACCTCGATCCGCTGCTTTATTTCAAAGGCTTCCACGCGCTCGTGACGCATCGCTTTGCGCATGCGCTTTGGAAACGCGGCCGCCGCGACTTCGCGCTCTACCTGCAAAGCCAGAGCTCGCGTTTTTTTGGCGTCGACATTCACCCGGCGGCGCGCTTCGGCCAAGGCATCATGCTCGATCACGCGACGGGCTTCGTCGTCGGCGAGACGGCCGTCGTCGGCGACAACTGCTCCTTCCTGCATGCCGTGACGCTTGGCGGCAGCGGCAAGGAGACGGGCGACCGGCACCCGAAGATCGCCGACAACGTGCTGATCGGCGCCGGCGCGAAAGTGCTCGGAAATATCAAGGTCGGCACGTGCTCTCGCATTGCCGCCGGTTCCGTCGTACTGTCGGAGGTTCCCCCACACGTCACCGTCGCGGGAGTTCCGGCGAAGATCGTCGGCAGCGCCGGTTGCTCTGAGCCTTCGCGCTCGATGGAACAAGGCTGGGTCGACGATTTCGGCGGCCTTTGACGTTCACCAGGAGAAAACCAAATTGAAGAAAGACGAGCTTGCACGGCTACAGGCCTATCTGCGTAAAACGTTTGGCGCGCCGACGCTGGAAGTGAGACCGCAGCCGAAAAAGGACGACATGGCCGAGGTCTTCATCAACAATGAATTCGTCGCCGCGCTCTACCGCGAAGAGGACGAGGGCGAAACGTCCTACGCGCTGCAAATGGCCATCCTAGACATGGACCTCGAAGGCGTTTGAGACGCGAAGAGGCTAAGCAATGACGCTCTACAACTTGGACGGCGTCGGCGTGGCGACGCCGGCGAACGGCGCGTTCTGGGTGGCTCCAAATGCCGTGCTGCTGGGCAAGGTGACACTCGAAGAGGACGCCAGCGTCTGGTTCGGCGCGGTTCTTCGCGGCGACAACGAGATGATTACGGTCGGCGCGCGCTCCAACGTTCAGGACGGTTCGGTGCTGCATACCGATCCGGGTTTTCCTTTGACCATCGGCTCCGATTGCACGGTCGGCCATATGGTCATGCTGCACGGCTGCACGATCGGCCGCGGCAGCCTGATCGGCATCGGGTCGATTATTCTCAATGGCGCAAAAATCGGCGACGAGTGCGTCATCGGCGCGAATACTCTCATTCCAGAAAATAAAGAGATACCGCCGCGCTCGATGGTCATGGGGTCGCCGGGCAAAGTTATTCGCCAGCTCAGCGACGAGGAAGTCGCGCGCTTCGGAGGCGCGGCCCGCCGCTATGTCGCGAACTGGAAGCGATATGCGGCCGGGCTCGTTCCGCTGCAATCCTGAAGCCGAGGATTAGCCGGTGCGCTCGGCGGGCTGTGCCGCTCTTTCCGAACACAACGGCGTCAGCGGAGCTAAGCCCCGCCGACTTCAAATCAAGGCAACACCTCGAGACCATCAAACCCGCTCGGATCGGGCGTCGATTGTACACCCGCGATTGCGGCCGGCGTCGCGGCATCGTTCGGATCGAGTGAGACCCAGACCTTCGGATTGAGGTACGACTGGCGCATCACGTAGTGATACGGAGTCTGGTTCCAAAGCCGGACGATGTCGATCTTGTTATCGAGAATATAATCGCCTTGCGTCGTGCGTATCGTGAGCACGGCGTGGCCCTCGTTCTTCTCGTCGCGCACCACCGTCATCAGAAGGATGCCGGACGGCCAGCCGCGTGCGATGAGGCGATGCCGCTTCAAAAGCGCATAATCTTCGCAGTCGCCGCGCGTTTTCGGCAACGTCCAGTATTCAGCGACGCCATAAACTTCCATATCCGTCGCAGGTTCAATCTCGTGATTAACCTGACGGTTGACGCTATCGAGCTCGCTCAAGCGTTCAGGGGTCGCCTCGAAGCGCGCGTCATTCGCTGACGTCACGACACATTCCGACGGCATTCTTTCGCAGAACGACACGAAACCATAAGGAGGTTGCGCGCCGCCATAAATCCGCATGAAAGCGGGAGCACGCGTCGCCGGACTGACTATTGCGACCTGCTGCGCCGCCGCCGGCACCGTCACAGCAATTAAACTCAAGGCCACGCCGATGGCCACGCTACCGTACATCATGAAACGCCCTCGAACACGGTACGATACTCTACGCGAGACACTTGTTTTTAGCATGAATGCCGGCCTCGGCATTCGCACCAAAGATACATAAAAATTTAACTTCGAGATTTTGGCAACTCGGCGGGGGATTTGAGGCATCACACAACCAACGCGAAAACGTTAAGGAAAACTGTCGCGCAACGCCTCGGGCGACAGCAGCGTCAAAAACTGAAGCCCGATGCCGTGCTCGTGATGTCGGCGAACAATTGCCCGTGTCTTTCCGGCGACGACGAAGCTGCCGAGCGGCGGCCGCGCAGGCGTGCCGATCGATGCACCGGATGCCGAAAGATCGAGCAATTCGACGTCGATAATGACGCCATCGTCGACCCTCAACGTCGTCCTGCGTCCGCGAGTTCCCACGCGCTCGTGGAGCCGGCCGACGTCGTCGGGGAACTCGTCGCGATTGACCAGCCACATAATCTGCGCGGCGAGTTTTTCCCGCTTGTGCTCGGTGACTTTGAAAATGAAAGCGAAACCGTCGGGCGTCAGACGAGAGACAACGCCCTCGACGCCGCCGAGATGGTCGAAATATGCGACGACGCGCTCGCCGACATCGGGCGCTCGCGGGGTGATGACGGCGGCGCCGCCGACCGAAACGTTTTTCAACTGGCAGGTAAATTCGGTGCGATCGGCGCGCATGAAGCGGCCGGCGAGCGTGAGAGGCAGACGGCGATGCTTGCGCATGTCGCGCGCCGGAGGCGCATCCGCCGGATGCAGCGTGCTGTCGCGAAGAGTGCTCTGATGCACGGACATGGCCATCCTCGGGCCCGCGTGGGCAAAATTCTTCCGGGTTCGCCGTCCACGTCTCGGTGGAGAGAACGACCCGGTCGAACTATGCCGCCGAGCTTCTTAATGAAGGCCTAATCTGCGGGTCATTATTGGCGTCTGTGGCCTCATGATTTCGCCATAATTCGCCAAAGGGTTAACCTCAGACTAAGACCAATTACTCGTCACCAGAGCGGCTGAGGCCGCCTTCGTAGACGCGGAACTGCCGTCGCTGCGAACGCACGATCCGCGCCTCGCGGACGAGGGGCAGGAACGGCGCCTGATGATGCGCCGCTGCTACCAGCGCGTTGCCGGGTTGGCCGTCCGGCCAGATGGTGTCGTGGCTCAGGATCTTTCGGCGCGTCAACGGCACCGTGCCGAGCCAGCCCGGCTTGTTGACCGGCGTGATCGAACCGAGAAACCGGTCGACGGTGTCGCGTGTATGGGTCAAGGGCAGCAACAGCAGTTCAAATGGTGTCGATAGGCCGTTGGCGGTTGCGGCGCTGATCTGAAACACGCCCACCGCACCCTGCGAAACGATCAGCGCGATCTGCTGCTGCAACGTCTCGACGTCGTCTTTCTCAAAAAGTTCGAGCAGATTCATGCCGCGAAATTCGATGCCGAAAGCTTCGCAGATACGTGTGCCGGCGAGCCTGAAGCGCAGGGTCGCCGGATTGACGCGCTCCAGTATGAACGTGTCGGGCAGATTTCCCGCAATGGCGGAGGGCTCGATCTCGAACCGTTTCGGGGCAAGCCGTTCGCCGCGAAGTTCGTTCCAGTAGGAAAATAGCGCCTGGTTGACGGTTGCTCTCATGCTCACAGTTCCAAACCCCCAATCGCGGCCGTGGCCGGACTGTGTCGTCCGGTACCGTGCCATTCCGGCACAGGTCTTTAGGACTGGTCCGGGAGATGTGGCGGAAGGAGCATCATTCGTGCCATGCGGTAGGACGGTTTGGAGGTAGGAAAGGTTGGCCTATGCCGCCGTCGCAGGTTGCCGGGCTTATGCCTCTCACTTAACAACGAAGCCGGTAGCCGCCGGTCACAATAGATCGTCGGCCGGCATCACAGCGGAGCGCCCGTGTCCAAGAGAGAACCGATTTTCAACGTGCCGGGCGGCGTGCTTGCGATCCTTGCCATTCTGATTGCCGTTCACATCGCGCTATCGCTGATGACGCCCGAGCAATTCCAATGGTGGGTTCTGGCGCTCGCATTCATACCGGCTCGCTATGCCGGATTTACCGGCGAGATTCCGGGCGGCGATCCGGCGGCAGTTACGTCGTTCGTGACCTACATGGCCGTGCACGCCGATATCGTGCATCTCGGCTTGAATTCAGTTTGGCTGCTGGCATTCGGTTCCGTACTTTGCGCGCGCCTTGGGAATTTCCGTTTCTTCGCATTTTCGATTGCGGGCGGAATTGCGGGAGCGCTTCTCTTTCTCGCGTTCAATCCAGGCCTCGCTGCTCCGGTCATCGGCGCCTCAGGCGCTATTTCCGCGATGATGGGCGGCGTCATGCGTTTCCTGTTCAATGCCATCGATCGGGGTGAAGGTTATTTGCTGCGCAACAACCCGCGCGCCATCCCAGCGATGTCTCTTAAGGAAACCTTGAGCGACCGCCGCGTTGTGGCGATGTCGGTCGTTTTCATCGGAGTGAATTTGCTGGCGATGGTCGGGTTCGGAAAATTCGGTGAGACCGGCGCGATCGCGTGGCAGGCGCATGTCGGTGGTTATATCTTCGGACTGTGTGCATTCAGCGCGTTCGATAGTGCAATGCAAAACGATCCTCCGCCTGCACCCGAACTCGATTGAAGGCTTGCATTCACGTCGAAATTGCATCAGCCTTCGCTTAGTTTGCCGATAGAGCGAACATAGCTAGGAAGAGAAAACGCAGCGTAACGCCGGCAGAAGACCGGGCAGGCTTGCGAGATTTCCGGGTGAGGCAAGCATCGTCCCGCCTTCCGTTCGGCACGACGTTCCAGAGAACGGAGGCTGAACCAGTGATTATTGGACAAATACTCAAGTCAAAAGCGCGCGGCGTGATGACGGCGCGGCCAGATGATACGATTCATGAAATTTCTTTGAGGCTCGCAAGCCGTAAAATCGGAGCGATCGTTATCGTTGGCGATAGCGGCCAGGTGGTCGGCATTATTTCCGAGCGCGATATTATCCGGCTCATTGCCGAACACGGTGCGGAAGCTCTCAAGATGCCGGTGAGCAGCGGCATGACTCGCGGCGTCGTTTCGTGCACCCGGTCGTGCACGATCGAAGAAATCATGGATACGATGACGCGTGGTCGTTTCCGCCATCTGCCGGTGATCGAGGATGACGTGCTTGTCGGCATCGTTTCGATCGGCGACGTCGTCAAACATCACAACGCCGAAGTCGAACTCGAAGTGACGGCGATGAAAGGCTATTTGGCGACGGGCTGAAGCGCGTTGAGCGACGCGCCGCCTTGAGCGCGGACGCGTTCGATCTGGCCGGGGCCGCGCTTGGTATCGCGCGTCTCCAGTTCGCGAACGATGTCGTCGAGCTGGCGTTCGACGGCAAGACTGCCGCGCTCGATCACTTCTTCGGCGCGATGGAAGTCGAAGAGACCGATATCCTGCAATCTCGGAGAGACCATCGCGTCGGGCGGGTCGCCTGCAAGCCGCGAACGCGCGATGCGATCCTGAACGATATTGAAGGCATCGACCATAACGGTTGAAATGCCGGGCGCGCCGTCGCCGCGACCGAAGATCTGACGGTGGAGCAGGGCGCGGACGCCTCTCTTCTCCTGTTTGCTTTCCTCAGCGGGATGAAGCTCGTCGTCATCGTCGGAGTAGAATGTCTCCGGCATCGAAATGACGCTGCCGCGGCCAAGGATATCGAAATTGAGATTGACTGCGATCACGTAGCGCGCGCCGAGCGCACGGCATACCGAGACCGGAATTGGATTGACGAGTGCGCCGTCGAACAGCCAGCGGCCATTGATTTTGACGGGCTTGAAAATGCCGGGGAGCGCGTAGGACGCACGCACCGCGTCGACAAGGCGGCCGCGCGATAGCCAGTGCTCGTGGCCGGTGCCGATCTCGGTCGCCACCGCCGTGAACCGCGTCGGCAGGTCTTCGATATTACGGTCGCCGAGATTCTTTTCCAGCCGGTCGCAAAGACGCTGGCCGCTGATGAGGCCGGTGCCAGCGAGATTGAAATCGAGATATCCGAAAATACGTCTCGGTGTCAGCTCGAGGGCCCAGCCCTCAAGGTCGTCGAGATGGCCCGCAGCATAGCAACCGCCGACGACTGCGCCGATCGAGGTACCTGCGATGATGTCCGGTTTGATTCCGGCCTTCGCCAGCGCCTTCAAGACGCCGATGTGAGCCCAGCCTCGCGCCGCGCCGCCACCCAGCGCTAGCCCGATCTTTACTCCCGGCATCCCCGTCATCTGGCACTCCCGACCTTCTGCTGTTGCAGGTGCCGCTACGAACGCGGCGGTCTCTCGTTCTCGAGGAATCTTACCTTAGAGGGCATTAAAGCCCTGCTACTAATAGGTAAGCAATCCATGAACGGGAACAATGGCAAACGCCTGAGAAAGCGTCCTTTTGGGGACGTCAGCTGCATCCATCGGAGTATGGCAGCGCAGCAATTTCGAGGGCTGGATTATCCGGGCCGGGGTGTTGGACAAGCCGTCGATAGAAACAGGATTTTGCTCCGGTGTGACATGCAACACCGTCGCCTTCGACTTCAACGGCCAGCCATAAAACGTCCTGATCGCAGTCGGTGCGGACTTCGCTCACCTTGAGGAGATTGCCACTCTCCTCACCCTTTTTCCAAAGCCTGGCGCGGGAGCGGCTCCAGAAATGCGCGACACCGGTACTCATGGTTTGGCGCAGCGCTTCTTCATTCATGTGCGCGAACATCAGGACGTTGCCGGATTTGACATCCGTGACGATGGCAGGGATCAGGCCGTCGGATCCGAACTTCGGCAGGAAGCTCAGCGTCGTCTCCATGCTTTCGCCCGGACTGAGCGTCGGCGATGTCATGCTCTCATTCGTCATATCGGTTCCAAATTCGCTGCGAAGGGAGAACCCTATTCGCGCACGGCGGCCATGAAGCGATCGCGGAGCGCGGCGTCGCGTTCGAAATCGCCGAGGAAGCGAAACGTCACCGTCGCAACGTTCGGCTGGTGAGGACCGCGCGCGGCCATACAGTGATGGCGCGCCTGCATCATAACGGCGACGCCCTTCGCCTGAAGTCCTTCTTCGATCGCCGTCGCGATCTGGCTGGTCAGGCCTTCCTGGGTCTGCAGCCGGCGGGAGAAGATATCGACGACGCGAGCGATCTTCGATAGCCCGACGATGCCCGTCGAGGGCAGGTAGGCGACGTGGGCGGTGCCGAAGAATGGAGCAATATGGTGCTCGCAGTGACTCTCGAAGGCGATGTCCTTCAAAAGCACCATGTCGTTATAGCCCGAAGGCTGCTCGAAGGTCGCGGCAAGCTCGTCGAGGGCGTCGGCCTTATAGCCCGAGAAATACTCGCCAAAGGCATCGGCAACACGCTGCGGCGTCTTTTCGAGGCCTGGCCGCGCCGGATTGTCGCCGCTCCAGGCAATCAAGGTTCGAACCGCCTCCTCGGCCTCCGCGCGTGACGGACGCCGCGGCGAAAGCGTCGCGACGTGCGTCGATAGTGGCAGCTTTTTCATATGCTTCTATAGCCTTCGGGAGTGGCCATCGGTCCTCGCATTCCCGGCCGATGCATCTTATATAGGATGCCCTATATACGACGATCCGGGCGTTTCGACGAGGGTCGATGCCCTATGATGCGCCCCTGAGATGCCGACCGCGAGACGACATGGCCGATCTTGATGAGATCTACAACACGCGCATTCTCGAGCTGGCGGGCGCGATTTCGCGTTCCGAGCGCTTAGAACATCCCGACGCCCGGTCGACCGCGCATTCCAAGCTCTGCGGTTCGACCGTCACCATCGATCTTGCGCTCCGTGACGGCAAGGTCAGCGACTATGGCCAGACGGTCAAAGCCTGCCTTTTGGGTCAGGCTTCGGCATCGGTCATGGCGCGGGAGGTCGTGGGCTCGACGCCGGACGAGCTTCGCACCGTCGCGCGACAGATGCGCGCCATGTTGAAGGAGGGCGGGCCGCCCCCAAATGGTCGTTGGAGCGATCTGGCGGTGCTCGAGCCGGTTCGTAATTATAAGGCGCGGCAAGCCTCGACCCTGCTTGTGTTCGACGCAGTCGAAAGGGCTCTCGACGACATCGCTGCCCAAAGCGAAGCTGCAGCCGTCGCTGGCCGATAACCTTTACGCTAGATTTATAAGCGAGGCTTCGCCCGACGCTCGATCACGGACGATGGTGGTGCTGTACTAAAGGGCGCGCCGCTCGCTGGTTGTTGCTTGCTATGCCACAGCCATGTTTGAGAAAAACGAGGGTGGAAGTCTGCGCCGCCCCCGGCTATTGCAATCATGCGGACGGCAATTTTTCGTTCATGCCCTGTGAGTGCTCGCAGCGCAGCGAGCGAACGCATATGAGCATAATAGGAGAACCTTGATGGCCTCGGACAGCGACAGCGGCAGCAAACAAGCTAGCGATGCCCAGTCGCCGATGGGAGCGATCAAGTGGGGCATCATCGCGGTACTTGCGGTGCTTGCGATCTATGCTTTTCAGGGGAAGACTTCGGCCGAGGGACAACTTACGGCGCTCAAGAGCGAAGCGGAGTCTCTCAGGAAGCAAGTCGATGACGCTGCCGAGGCGCGCAAATCTTCGCAGGATGAAATCGACCGGCTGAAGACGGCGCAGGCCGATGCCTTGCGCCAAGTCGAAGAGGGCAAGGCTGACGTCTCGACGGCGATGGCCAAAGTCACCGAACTCGATACGAAGTCACAAGCGTTGAGCAAGGAGGTCGCCGACCTCAAGACCAAGCTTGCGACTGCGGAAGGTCAGGCTGCGACGACGAAGAATTCGCTTGATGCTGCCAACAAGGCCAAGGCCGAACTCGAAAAAGCCAAGGCGGACGCCGAGAACGCGAGAGGCGCGCTGGAAAAAGCCAAGGCGGATGCGGAAAGCGCGCGGGCAAATGCTGAAAAAGGCAGGGCCGATTCCGAAGCGGCGGCTAACACGCTGCGCAAGCAGGTCGATAGTTTGACGGCAGAACTCGCGACGGCCCGGAAGGACCTCGAGGCGGCGAAGGCCAGCGCTCAGACTCAACCAGCGCCTGAGCAGCCGGCGACGCCGTAATCCTGCGGATCAGACGTCACCTTGCGCTTGGACGAGAAACTGAGCTTTGCTACTGGTCGTCCTGCGTCCTCTCGAAGCCGAGCCCATGAGCCGAGTTACGAAGGCGCTGCTGAAGGCGCCGATCCATATCTATCGCTACACGTTCAAGCCGCTGGTCGGCGGCCAATGCCGGCACTGGCCGACGTGTTCGGAGTATGCGTTGCAGGCGATCGAGTTGAACGGAGCGTGGCGCGGCTTCTGGTTGGCCTTGTCGCGGTTCGTGCGTTGCGGTCCCGGTGGTACGCACGGCGTCGATCCGGTGCCCGACATTCGCTCCGAGCGCCACGCCTTGGCGCCGTGGCGTTATGGGCGATGGCGTTGATATCTAGGCGGCTGCTGTCGCGCCGTTGAGCGCCGCAACTTCGGCCGATGTGTCAGCGTCGAATTCCG
This sequence comes from Hyphomicrobium sp., assembly GCA_036560245.1. GTDB lineage: Bacteria > Pseudomonadota > Alphaproteobacteria > Rhizobiales > Hyphomicrobiaceae > Hyphomicrobium_B. The sequence goes on along the minus strand of DATBRP010000002.1, from coordinate 431 downwards.
ACGTTTCGGTAGCGGTCGACGCGCCGGCGTAGAAGATTTCGTGCTCGAACTCTCTTGCGGTCGCGATCAGAGCTACGAGATTGTCGAAGGCAACCTTGGCGATCAGCTCGAAGCTCATCATCTCCCAAGCGTTCGCGCCTTGATGGGTCTGTCCGGAGAGCAATGTTTTGACGGTGATCTCGGGGCAGGCGTCGTTCTTGAGGAAGGCCGCGAGCGAAGGCGCAAGCGGGGCCGGAATCTTGTGCGTTCCCTCCGGCCAAGTCAGCGAATAGGCGGCGCGTCGGAAAAGCGTTTCGCCGAGAAAGTGGGTTTCGAGCACGGCGCGCGTGGCGGGTTCGACGACGGCCTGAACAGAACAGGTTGGACGCACTTTGCCCTGCGTCTGCAGCATCCGTTTGCGGATCGACAGTGTCGGTGCCGTCATGGCGTGA
>DATBRP010000001.1:0-25635 GCA_036560245.1 Hyphomicrobium sp. | reverse complement strand
GGTCACCTTGATGAGATCGAGGAACTTCGAGCTCTGGCCCGAGAGGGACGGATTACGCTGGTCTTTGCAGCCCACGATGAGGCTCATAACGAGGCGATCGTCCTTCGCGACTTTCTGTTGCGTATCCATTGACTGAAAGGAAAGGGCCGCTCGCGCTCACTTATCTCTTGACCGTCGGCGGTTCAGGGTACTTTCGGATCGGCGCCGCGCAGCCCTTCCTCGCCGATGGGCCGATTGCGGCGAGTCGTCCAAGCGCCCGAGTTCTCTTATTCGGCTTACGTCGTCTATGCTACAGGACGAGAAAGGGATGTTATTAATCGCGTCCGTGAAGGTTTACGAGTAGTGGCCGCCGGTCATGAAAAGCCGGGTCTTGCGCCCGCCATTGGATCGAGGAAGGTTGTTCATGATCGACCAACGCCCCCGGCCGCCGAGGAATGATCAAGCATCAATCTTTGGTCTTATTTGCGTAAGCGCAGTGATCTTGATCCCGTAAGATTTGTCGAAATCGCTCTCACACAGGCCTTTCTGAAATTGGACGTGATTGCGCCCCATCGTCGATCCTTCCCCAAAACAATGGGTTTGTTCTCACACAGAACGCGGGCTGTGCAAGCGCCCAATCGGGACACAATTTGGAGCGAGCGCTATTTCGATCCTGGGTCGCGACAATCTGGATGAAAATTTCTCATCCAGATTGTCGCCGCCTAACGTGATGCGAGTCTGGACGCTTGGAGGACGCTCGAGCAGAGCAAAGCGATCATCAGCCGGGCTTGTGCGCCGAGGCTGGAAGCGGCAGCTGACCAAAATCAATAGTCGAGCGTTGGATTATGATCCCGTTCTCGTCGACAGTGAGGCTGAAGCGGCGGTTCTCTGAAAAGAAAGTTAATCGATACCGGCCGCTGTCCGCGTCAATTCCTTGTTCGCACAGACTGGTGATCTTACCTTCGCGTAAGCGCTCCAGAAGGAGCGTTGGCTCGATACCGAGTCCATTTGCGACAATCGTCGCATCGACTTGAATGGCGCCATCTTCGAATTCAAGCGGTTTCATTTTCTGCACTGTGTTGCTGGCGTGTCCAGTGTCCTGCTTCTCACGTGATGATCGAAGCCGGCATGTGCTGTGGCGTTTCGGGGGTAGGACCATTCCGCGAGCGTCGTTGAGTCCAGTTCTCTCAAGAAGGCGTCGCGTGCCGCCGCAAGACGCGGCTTCAGACGGCGCTTCGGCGTCAACAGGTTAGCGTCCGCCATGCCGCTCGTCCTTAAACATGAACGACGATTGCGGGTCGTCGCAATTCGACAGGCGCAAGAGGACGACTTCTGCTCTCCGGCGAAGAGCCGCCAATGCCGCTGCGGCAGTCTCGGCTTTGGCAAAACTGTCGAAGCGCCAATGAAAATCGACCATGCCTTCGCATTCGGAAGCCTCATGAGGCTCGTCCGCCGCAAGTCCGATCAATTCATCGCGTAGCGCGAGGAATGCGCCGGTCTTTCTGACCCAGACAATGACCTCAAATTTCGGACGAGGCGACATCGGGCAAGGCCTATGATCTTGTGTCGTGCGCTAGGTATTCGGACGGCACATGATGCCCTCTACGAACGAGTTTTTCGGTCATGATCGTGTTTTTCATTAGCAGGGCAGACACCATAAAGGCAGCGGCGCAGGTTGCGAGCAAGGGCATTAAACTATTGAACTGTTGGGTAATCTCTAGCGCGAAAACAACCGACGCAAACATGGCGCGTGACGCTCCGGCGAAACAACTGGCCATGCCGACGAGCGCCGCCATGCGCAGATCGAGCCCCATGTTGGGGGCAATGATGTTCAATAGCTGGCCCGTCAAAACGCCAATGGCGCCGCCGATGGTGAAAAGTGGCGCCAGCGTGCCGCCAGAGGTGCCGCTGCCCAAAGCAATGGACCATGAAATGAACTTGAGGGCGCAAAAGGCCATCAATGTCGGACCGACAAAATTTCCATTGAGTATCTGCTCGATATTCTCGTAGCCAATGCCCATGGTGCGGGGAGAGAACACGCCGATGGTCCCCACCACCAGTCCCCCCAATGCGGGCCACCACATCCAGTGAATCGGCAAATGCTCAAACAGGTCTTCAACATAGTAGATCGATTTCGAGATGATGACCGCGCACAACCCCAGCACGATTCCTTCCAGAGCATCGGCCAAAAATGCGCTTTGACTTGCCGGTGGCAGGTCTGGAACATGAAACAGGGGCGCGGGGCCAAACAATATGGGATGCAGGCATATGGCGGTCAACGCGGCAAACGCCACTGGAATAAAGGAGCGGGGACGAAACTCAAACAGGAGCAATTCAATGGCCAGAAGAATGGCGGAAAACGGCGTGCCGAAAATGGCGGTCATCCCCGCGGCCGCTCCCGCCGCGAGCAGAGATTTGCGTTCATGGGCGGTTACATGAATAAGCTGTCCTAACAGCGAGCCCAGGGCCCCTCCCGTGCCGATGATAGGACCTTCTGCACCGAAGGGGCCGCCCGTGCCGATGGCGATGGCGGCGGAAAGGGGCTTCAAAAAAGTCATCCGCAGGGGAATTCGGCTCTCGTTGGTAAGAACCTGTTCCATGGCCTCGGGGATGCCATGACCGCGAATGGCCTTGGAGCCATAGCGGGCCATGACGCCAACGATCCCCGCGCCGATGACGGGAACAAGAATCACCCAATATCCCAGTGTGTTTGCCGAGGGAGACGAAAGTTCACCCGATAATCGCCCGTAAAAGGCCAGATTGGTGATCAACCCGATCAGATATATCAGTCCCCGGGCGACGACGGTGGTTGCGAGCGCCAGAACGACGCTGAGGCCGACGATAAACAGCGTTCTGTTATCGAGAACATTTGGGTGTCTTAAAATGTGCGCCTGTTCGAGAGCCGGCCCTAGACCCGGAGAAATGGGCAGGCCTGCCGTGGTCGACGACCGTTCAACGTCATGAGCATTCATTTCGGGGGCTCTCCTGGAGGCGTACCACTTCGGTCGTCGTCAAAAAACATGACGGCAGGCTGATCGGAAAGATCCGCCATATGGATCAACTGATCCAACCCTCGCGCCAAGTGAATCACCGTCTCGGGAGGCAAGGAAGCGATGGCGCGTGAGAGGTTTTCCTGCGCGGTCAGATAACCTGAGGCGAGGACGGTCTCGCCCTTGGCGCTTAAATGGATTTCAAGCCGCCTGGCGTCGTCAGGGGATTTGTTTCTGAGAACAAGGCCCTTGCTTTCAAGTCGACAGACCACCTCGGACATGGTGCTTTGGTGAGTAAACGTCAGGGCGGCCAATTCGTTGAGCGACAAACCATTTTTTGATCGAATTTGCTTTAAAACGAAAACTTGTGCGCCGGTCAGCCCCGTAAGTTGCTCACAGCGCGACGTTGATCGCCGCAGCTCCTGAACGATGCGGCGCAAAGAATCCATGATCAGTTGAGCGTGTCGTGAGCTGTCGTCCATCGACTTCATGCCGGTCCAATTATATGGGGGCCCATATAATTGGATCGGCATAAAACCTTCGACCTGGTTTGTCCAGAGCTTTACGGTCAACAACTGTGCTCAAGGTTGCGACCAAAGTGCTGGGCTCAAGGGGCCTATGAGCGCCCTGCTTCTGAGGACGGTGTTCGTATTTTTGTGGACAGGCTTTGGTGGATCAGAAGAGGCGTGGGACGCGCGCGGTTTCGCGCACTCGGCCGCGACAGGGGTTTGCTCTGCTGTGAAAGAAGAACCGGCGGCGCCCCGTGTCCTTGAGAACCCGCATCAAGTAGGTGTTGTGCTAGTTCAAAATTCGCGGGAGCGTGCTGAGCTATCGAAATGGAAGTTCGAACTATCTTATTCGCCAGTTCAGAAGGCATTCTCGACATTACCGGCAACGGAGCGTAGGAGTGCGGCGCTGTAAAACCGTATTCCAAGCGCGGTGACCCATGGCCCCGATTCCCCGCTATCGCCCGCAGAGTGGCCCCGCCGTGCTGTCCGCGGGATTTCGTCCGTTCTTTTTGCTTGCGGCGGTTTGGGCCTGCTTGGTCGTTCCGGCGTCCATCGCCTCTTTTGCGGGCTGGATTCAGCCGCCCACGGCGTTTCCCCTGAATGTCTGGCATGCGCATGAAATGGCGTTCGGCTATGGCGAGGCGGTCGTCGCTGGATTCCTGCTGACTGCGATACCCAATTGGACGGGGCGAATGCCGTTGCAAGGCGGGCCTCTCGCCTTGCTCGTGCTGCTGTGGCTGTGCGGACGGATCGCCGTTCTGTTGTCCGGGAGGATCGGCGTCGGCGTCGCCGCCGCTGTCGATCTCTCCTTTCCCGCTCTGTTCTTGATAGTCATCGCCCGGGAAATCATCGCCGGCCGTAACTGGCGCAATCTTCCAATGCTCGGCGCGCTGATGTTGTTGCTGCTCGGCAACGTCCTCACGCATTTCGATGCACTTGGAATCGCTACAACCTTTGACATCGGCAATCGGCTCGGCGTCGCCACCCTGCTGATGCTCGTCAGCCTTATAGGCGGACGCATCGTTCCAAGTTTCACACGCAACTGGCTGGTCAAGCAGGATCCCAAGGCCGCGACGCCCGCGTCCTTCGATCTCGTCGATCGGATCGCGCTCGCGGCGACGGCTGTCGCTTTGTCAGCCTGGGTGATGACGCCCGAGGCGAGGTGGACGCCCTGGCTCGAACTTGCCGCGGGTTTCGCGCTCGCCGCGCGGTTCGCGCGCTGGCGCGGCGAGAAAACCTTGCGCGAGCCGCTACTGTGGGCTTTGCATCTTGGCTATGGATGGCTGTCGCTCGGGTTCCTGCTGCTGGGCTTCAACAGCCTCGCATCGATGCTGCCGCAGACGACAGCCTTGCACGCGCTCACCGCAGGAGCCATTGGGACGATGACGCTCGCGGTGATGACGCGGGCTTCACTCGGCCATACGGGTCGCGCGCTCATCGCCGGCCCCCGCACGACGACGATCTTCGTGCTGATCACACTCGCCGCCATCTTGCGACTTCTCGCGCCGCTGTTCGGCGCGCATTATCTAGTGGCGCTGTCGTTCGCGGGCGCGACATGGAGCGGAGCGTTCGCTTTTTTCGTGCTGTTCTATTTTGGGCCGTTGACCGGGCCGCGCGCCGGCGAGGAAGTCCCGCCGCCTATTTGATTCAACGTGGCGCCCACATCTTGTGCAATGTTGGGCACAAGGATATTTTAACAGTGGACTTCATCAAAACCGCGCGCGAGCTCGCGTCAATCAGCAACGAGACGAGACGACCATGTCGGAGAGCCCCAAAAATCTAACCGGCCCCGATTTTACGCGGGGCGTCGCTTACGCAGAGCTCGTGGCTGCGGGAAAATTGAGCGGTCAAGTCGGCGACGAAGAAGTTCTGCTTGTGTTGTCGGGCGAAAAAATATTCGCTGTGGGCGCGCATTGCACCCATTACCACGCGCCTCTCGTCGACGGGCTCGTGGTTGATGGGAGCCTTCGCTGCCCCTGGCATCACGCGGTCTTCGATCTTTCCACCGGCGAAGCCCTATCTGCGCCCGCCTTCGGCTCCCTCTCTTGCTGGGAGGTCGAGCGGCGCGGCGACGAGATAGTGGTGCGGAAACGCCGGGGGCCGGTTGCGCGTGCTCGCGCCATTGCGCCGTCTGAATCGGCCCCGAAAAATATTGTGATCGTCGGCGGCGGCGCGGCGGGCTTCGCCGCCGCCGAGCGACTGCGGCGCGAAGGATACGGCGGGAAGATCGTCATGGTCAGCAACGATCCCGATCCGCCGACTGATCGGCCGAACCTGTCCAAGGATTATCTCGCCGGCAACGCCCCCGAAGAATGGTTGCCGTTGGGCACGGAGAATTTCCACGCCGAACAAGACGTCCAATTGCGGCTCGGCGCCCGCGTGACCAGCCTGGACCCCAAGTCTCGAGAAATCACGCTCGCCGATGGCGCGAGGCTTTCCTACGACCGCTTATTGCTGGCGACGGGCGCCGAACCCATTCGTCTTCCCATCCCCGGCGCCGATCTGCCGCATGTCCGCACGTTGCGGTCGCTGGCCGACTGTCGGGCGATCATTGAACGCCTCCCAATCTCAAAGCGGGCCGTGGTGCTCGGCGCGAGCTTCGTCGGCCTCGAAGTCGCGGCGTCCCTTCGGGCGCGCGGCGTCGACGTTCATGTCGTCGCACCGGAGAAGCGGCCGATGGAACGAGTCCTCGGTCCGCAAATCGGTGAGTTCGTGCGGAGCCTTCATGAGGAGCGGGGCGTCGTGTTTCATCCGGAGGATGTCGTAACGGCCATCGACGAGCGCCACGTGTCTCTGAGAAGCGGGGCGTGCGTCCCCGCCTCGAACTTGCGGAAGCGGCCGGCCTCTCCATCGATCGCGGCGTCATCGTCGACGAGTTTCTGGAGACCAGCGCTCCAGGAATATTCGCGGCGGGCGATATTGCGCGTTGGCCCGATCGTCACAGCGGCAAGGCCATTCGGGTCGAACATTGGAACGTCGCCGAGCGGCAGGGCCAGGCCGCAGCGCTCAATATGCTTGGAGTTCGAAAACCCTTCGCGGCCGTTCCGTTCTTTTGGAGCCAGCATTACGACGTCGCCATCAACTATGTCGGCTATGCAGAGGCGTGGGACGAGATTGAAATTGACGGCGACATCGCAGCGAGGGATTGCCTGCTGCGATACAAAGAGAGGGGCCGCGTCCTCGCCGTCGCCTCGATTTTCCGCGACATCGAAAGCCTGCGCGCTGAAATGGCTATGGAACGTTCGATCGCATAGGCGGAGACGAAAGCTCGACTCCTACCCTCCACGCACGAGACTGAGAAATTCCTCTCTCGTGCGAGGATCATCGCGGATGACGCCGACCAAGCGGCTTGTTGTCAGCATGGATCCGGTTGTGTTCACGCCGCGCAAAGTCATGCAGCTGTGCTCGGCCTCGATCACCACCCCGACGCCTTGCGGCTGAAGAATTTCCTGGATCGCTTCGGCGATCTCGGCGGTGAGTTTCTCCTGAATTTTCAGCCGGCGCGCGAAACCTTGCACGACGCGCGCCAGCTTGGAGATGCCCACCACGCGGTTGGTCGGCAGATAGCCGACATGGGCGCGGCCAGTCACCGGGAGCATGTGATGCTCGCAAAAGCTGACGACGCGAATGTCTTTTAGCACCACCAATTCGTCATAGCCGCCGACTTCCGCAAAGGTGCGTTGCAGATAATCGCGGGGATCGCTCGCATAGCCGGCGAATAGTTCACGGTAAGACCGCGCGACTCGGGCCGGCGTCTCGATCAGTCCTTCGCGTTCCGGATCGTCGCCGGCCCACTCAATGAGCGTTCTGACCGCCGCTTCGGCATCAGCCTGAGTTGGTTTAGCCATTCGAAACTTTCCCAAATCGCCGGCAGAATTTTCTGCGATCGTGCGATGCTCCCCAGTGAGAAAAGAAAACCGCTTTCCGCCGAGGTCGCCCGCTCGTGCTTAGGCCGGAGAGAACTGCTCGCTAAAGATTCGGTTGCGGGCGACGCCGGCCGAGAGGCTCACGACCTCCGTGGCTTCGATAAGGGCTGGCGGCCCGCAGACGTAGATGTCGGGATGCGCGCTTTCGGCCGCCAGCGCGGCGGCGAGCGCGTCAGCCGGCGTTCCCTCGAAGCCGTTCCAATCTGGCGTGGGCTTCCAGACGCAGAGCGTCGCGGCGAGGTGGGGCAGGGATTTCTTCAAATCCTCGATGACGTCGAGCGCGAACAAGTCATCTTGCGTATTGACGCCGAAATACAGACGCGCTTCGCGCGCGTCGCCAAATTCCGCCATTTGCCGCAACATGGACAGCATCGGCGCGACGCCCGTGCCGCCGCCGACGAACCAGCGCGGCGCTTGGCTCGCCTCGTCGGCCGTGAAGCTGCCTTGTGGACCTTTGACGAAGATGGAATCGCCAATCTTGGCTTCGTTTTTCAGATAGGCGGAAAAGACGCCCTGTGGATGCAGGCGGATCAGGAATTCGAGCGTTCCATCCCAGTTGGGCGTATTGGCGAGCGAATAGGCGCGGGTGATCGACGTTCCCGGCAATGTCAGCTCCATGAACTGCCCCGGAATGAACTCCGTCGCACGGCCATGGGTGGGATCGTCCTCATATTGCAGCACGAGTCGCACCGCCCCGGCTCCGGCCGGCGAGATTTCCGTGACGCGCGCGCTGCGCTCGGGAATGGGCGAAAAGCCGATGGCGGCCTTGTCGAACGGCGCGGTCAATTCAAGATCGCTGCAGGCCTTGGCGCGGCAGAGCAGAATGTCGCCAGCGGCGCGGTCCGCGTCGGTGAGCGCGGCCTTGCTGTGGGGACCAAGAGCCACCATCCCCGTTTTGCGCGTCACCCGGCAGGTTCCACATCCGCCTTCGCGGCAGACGGCAGGGAGAAAAATATTCGCTTTCGTGGCTGCGTCGAGCAGGGTGTCGGAGGGCTCGGCGTCAAAAGCGATCGACGCGCCGTCGCGCGTGAGAAGATTAACCTTGAGCATGGAGCTAGGGGTCCGGTGCGGGGTAACGCCACAACCGGGCGCGCTTTGGCGCCCGGTCACGAGGCTTTTTGCGTCAGGCGGCGCGGCTGAGCGACGCCTCGATGTCGGCCTTGGCGTCGCCGATCGGCTGGATGCCGAATTTTTCGACGAGCACATTGACTAGCGCCGGCGTCAGGAAGGCCGGCAGCGTCGGGCCGAGGCGCACATTGCGCACGCCGAGGGCCAGTAGCGTCAGCAGCACCGCCGCAGCCTTTTGCTCGAACCACGAGACGATCAGCGAGAGTGGCAGCTCGTTGACGCCGACGCCAAAGGCTTCGGCGAGCTTGCTCGCGACGACGATCGCCGAATAGGCGTCGTTGCACTGACCCATGTCGAGAAGGCGCGGCAGTCCGCCGATCGTCCCGAAGTCATGACGGTTGAAACGGTATTTGCCGCAACCGATGGTCAGCACCATCGTGTCTTGCGGCGCGTGTTCGGCGAAATCGGTGTAGTAGTTGCGGCCCGGCGCCGCGCCGTCGCAGCCGCCGACGAGGAAGAAGTGGCGGATGGCGCCGCTCTTCACCGCGTCGATCACCTTGTCGGCGACGCCGAGCACCGCGTCGCGGCCGAAGCCGATGGTGACGGTCTCCACGGGCGCGTCCTCATTGAAGCCAGGAAGCGCCTGCGCCGCCTGGACGACTTGCGAGAAGTCGCCATTCTCGATGTGACGGACGCCCGCCCAACCGACGGGCCCCGCAGTGAACAGGCGCCCGCGGTAGCGCGCTTGCGGCTCGATCAGGCAGTTCGACGTCATCACGATCGGGCCGGGGAAGTCGGCGAATTCCTTCTGCTGATCCTGCCAGGCGCCGCCGTAATTGCCGACAAGTTGCGGGTAGGCCTTGAGCTTAGGATAGGAATGCGCCGGCAGCACTTCGCCATGCGTGTAGACGTTGATCCCCTTGTCCTTGGTGGCTTCGAGGATCGCGTGCAAATCCTTGAGGTCGTGGCCCGAGACGAGGATCGCCTTGCCCTTGATCGGCGTCATGCGCACGACGGTCGGAACGGGAGTGCCGAAGGAGCCGGTGTTGGCGGCGTCGAGCGCCTCCATGGCCGCGAAATTTGCGTGGCCGAGCGCCAGCGCCTCTTCGAGCAGCGGGCTGATTTCCTTGGGCTCGCTGGCGAGAAGATCGAGCGCGTGTTCGACCGCCGCGTAAATGGCGTCACGCTCCTCGCCGAGCACCTCGGCGTGATGCGCATAGGCGCAGACGCCCTTGAGGCCATAGAGCACGAGGGAGCGGAGGCCGACGACATCGTCGCCGAGGGTAGCAGCGTCCTTCTTTACCGCCGCTTCGCTCGCTTGAGCGAGAAGCCCATTCATGTCTTTGGCCGGAATGAAAGCGGCCGCTCCTGAAAGCCTCTCGGGCGTTTTGCCAGCAGTTTGAGCGGCCTTTTCATAGAGCGCCTTTGCGTGGTCGCGATGTTGCGCCGCCTGCTGGATCAGTTCGACGAATTTGCCGGCGTTGAAATTGACGTTCGTCAGCGTGGTGAAGAAGGCATAGAGCACGAAGCGATCGGCATCGGCGTCAGTCGCGCCGAGTACGCGCGCGCGATGCAGATATTGGCCGATTCCCTCGCAGACATGCAATAGAACGTCTTGCAGATCGGAGGTTGTGGCGTCCTTGCCGCACATGCCTTTGGGGCCGGCGCAGCCCGCGCCTTCGTCCGACCGATAAGTCTGCTCGCATTGATAACAGAACATGGGCGCGTCCTCCCTTCGCTCGTCATTGTGACCGGCGCACCCGGATACGGCGCGCTTAAATCGGTAGCTCAAATACCTATTAAGGCCGGGCGAAGTCAAGATGCCTTCTAAAAAGGCTTGTCCGCCGCCTAATCGACGAGGTCGAGAACCGGCGCGACGCCGTTCTTTTCGAGGCAATCGCTGATGGTGAAGCGATCGAGTTCGCGCAAGAAACCTTGTTGCGCGCGGGCCAGCATCCCCTTGAGGCGGCACCGCGGCAAAAACGCGCAGTCGTTCCACCCCTCGCGAAAACAATCGACGAGGGCCTGCTCCTTGTCGAGGCAGCGGACAACGTCGCCGATCCGAATGTCGCGTGGATCGCGCGCCAGTCGAACGCCGCCTTGCGCGCCTCGGATTCCCTCAAGATAGCCCGCGGACGTCAGCTCTTGCAGCACCTTCGCCATATGATGGCGAGAGACGTGGAAATGGTCGGCGATCGCCGCGGCGCTCAAAATCTCCCCCTTCCGGTCCGCCAGGAGGATCAGGGCGCGCAGCCCAAAATCGGTGAAGGTGGTCAGTTTCATAAAAGCGACACTATCACAGCATTCTAAATTCTGAAATAGGAACGCCGCAGGCTTCAGCAGCGCCTGTCTTCGGGTCGGGGCATCATATGATTGAGATTCGGCTTCAATCGCTCACAGAATCCGGGGATCTAAGTCAGCGCTTGCGCGTCATCGATAGCTTGGTTTGAGCGCCCATCGTTAGCCTCTCGGCGACGCGTCGCCCGGGGCCAAGAAGGAAGGGGGGCCATAGATCTGGCGCACGCAGCATCATTGTCTTGCGGCGACCACCTGGGCGTTCGTCGTTTGCGTCGCTGTCTGGCTGATGTTTGCCGTCATCGGCATAGCCATTGCGCATGACGTAGGGTTGAACGCGCCCAAATTCAGGCTGCTTACCGGGACACCCATTCTCACCGGCGCGCTGTTCCGCTAGCCGATAGGTAGGTGGACGGACAGATTCGGCGGACGGCTCGTGATGTTCCTTCTGTTGGTGTTTTGCGCGGCGCCCGTGTGGCTTGCGAGCTACGCGGATCAGCTTTGGCAATTCGTGTTGCTAGGATTGACGCCCGGAACAAGCAGGAATCCCACGACCGCCGCCGCTCCAAAGCCGAAGGTCATTTCCTGTACATGCCAGACGCTTGCCGCGACCGCCGACAGCGCTTGACCGCGCCCCACAAAAAAAGCGATCTAGATCAGGACAGCGGGACTCGCCGAGAGCGCGCCGACAAGTGAAAAACGGATGAAAGCCGGCGGAAAGTGGGGCGCTGCGTTCTTGCGGCCGATGGCGAGGGATTGCAGGCATGGCGTTGTTTGGTTCATGCCGTTGCCGCGCGGGGACTACACCCGAGCGCCTAAAATGTCGCGGGCCTGCAACCGGACGGGCATTACAACTCGCCCGAAGCTTAATCTCAAGAGGCGATGATGGAGGAGGTTGCGATTGCGCGGGCCGTGCATGTTCTCGCTGTCGTCTTTTGGGTCGGCGGCGTCGCGTTTGTGACAACCGTCCTGCTGCCGGCAATCCGGCGTTTCAAGACCGCAAAGGAACGAGTCGACTTTTTTGACACGATCGAGCGGCGATTTGCATGGCAGGCTCGAGCCACGACCCTCGTCGCTGGATTGAGCGGCTTTTACATGGTCAGTCGGCTCGACTTATGGGACCGGTTTTCATCTGTGACCTTTTGGTGGATGCATGCGATGGTGCTCGTATGGCTCATCTTCACCGTGATGCTGTTCCTTGCCGAGCCGCTCGTCTTACATCGAATATTGCGGGCCCGAGCAGAGGTTGATCCCGAGACGACGTTCAGACTGATCGAGAGGTTGCATTGGGTCCTCCTCGCCATGAGCTTCGTCGCTATTTTCGGCGCTGTTGCGGGCAGCCACGGCTTGTCCATCTTTAAATGACCGGTCCCGCCCGCGTTCATTTCGCACGCACGCGCGACACGGGAAATAAAATTGTCGGTGGACACGGAGAGCTCGTTTCGCGAGCAATCTGACAGTTCGCAAATTGGGCTTAGCTTTGAGAGCAGAAGCAAGGGGAGTGGCGAATAAACTTAGCCGTGAGGTGTTGCCGCGGCTCAAAGCCATGAACATCATGGGACGTGACCTTTTTGGATAACTCGGTAACGGTCCGTCCGCAATCGACCGACAACGGCGAGGAGAATTTGCCATGGACGAACCACGCTATCGCAAGACGCACATCGCCGGTCATGCGTTGAACCCTGAGACATTGATGCTCGGATACGGTTATGATCCGGCCCTTTCCGAGGGGTCGGTCAAACCGCCGGTGTTTTTGACTTCCACCTTCGCATTCAAAACGGCTGAAGAGGGCCGCGATTTCTTCGATTATCTGTCCGGACGCCGCGCGCCTCCGCCTAACGAACGACCCGGCCTGATTTACTCGCGTTTCAATCACCCCAATCTCGAAATTGTCGAGGATCGCCTCGCAATTTATGAAAAATCCGATGGAGGGTTGGCGTTCTCTTCGGGCATGTCGGCGATTGCCACGACCATCCTCGCATATGTCCGACCCGGCGACACAATACTGCACAGCCGTCCGCTCTATGGCGGCACCGAGATCTTGATCGACCGGATACTCTCGCCTCTTGGCATTCGCGGAATCGGGTTCGCCGATGGGCTCGACGAAACCGGGATGCGCGCCGCCGCCGAACGCGCCATGGCCTATGGCAACATCGGCATGATCTTTATCGAAACGCCGTCGAATCCCATGAACAGTTTGGTCGACATCGCATTGGTGAACCGTATCTCGCAGGAGATCGGACGCAAGCAAGGTTCTCGACCAATCATTTGCTGCGACAATACCCTTCTTGGGCCGGTGTTTCAGTCGCCGCTCCAACATGGCGCCGACTTGTCACTGTATTCTCTAACCAAATACGTCGGCGGCCATAGCGATCTGATCGGTGGCGCAGTCATTGGCTCCAACGCCCATTTAACGCGAATCCGCGCCATGCGCGGCGCGATCGGCACCCAGCTCGATCCACATTCGTGCTGGATGCTGACGCGCTCTCTCGAGACACTGACGTTACGCATGGAGCGAGCGGCCGCCAACGCGGCTATCGTCGCGACCTTCCTTGCCAATCATCCCAAGGTGGCGCGCGTCCATTACCCGCCATTGCTGCCGGAGGATCATCCGACGCGTAAGCTGATGGAGCGGCAGTCGGCTTCGGCTGGTTCGACCTTCTCGTTCGAGGTCAATGGACAGCAGGCGGAAGCGTTCATTTTTCTCAATCGACTTCAAATTTTCAAGCTCGCGGTCAGCCTCGGAGGCACAGAATCCTTGGTCTGCCATCCGACAACGACTGTGCATTCCGGGCTCACCGAGGACGCGCGCCGTGAAATCGGAATCACGCCGGCGTTAATCCGCATGTCGATTGGAATTGAACATCCCGATGATCTCATCGCTGACATCACGCAGGCCTTCACATGAGTCGAGAGATGGGGCCAAGAAAACACGAAATCCGCCCAGCTGATGGTCCTTGCCATCTCGTGCGTCTCATGGCGCAATTCCAGTCGGGCGCCATTTAGCGACGCCGTGTGCGTGCCGAATACCGTCTTACTGTATATAATATGCCGCTACGTTGTTTTTAACGCTCCAAATTGATCAGAGGGCGCGCATTCGATCTGCTTCATCCGTAACATAGACGTTGACCTCGTTAAGCCCCGCAGCCATCCGTCGCACTTTTTCCAGCGACAACATCGAAAATGCCGTCGAGAGGCCGTCGGCCATCGACGCCGTCTTCGCAACCACGGAGACGCTGGACCACTGTGGGCGTGCGGAGCCGGTTCGCGGATCGAAAAGATGCGTAAACCGTCCAGCTGCGTCGAGCACCGTCGCCGCGCCGGCTGAAGTGGCGACCGCCCGGGATGAAATCTCGACGCTACGCTTCACCTCTCGTTTGGCGTTCTCAAGTCCAACGCGCCAGGGCAGCCCATCCGGACGCGTGTCCAGCGCCCGCAACTCGCCCATGTCGACCATCGTGTGACCGACCCCTTCGCGCCGCAACAGATCACAGACTCGATCGGTGATGTAGCCCTGCGCTATTCCGTTAAAGGTCAGCCCCATGCCGGGTGCGAGGGTCACTCGCGCCTCGTCGAACGCGACGCGTCGCCATCCGACGTGATTGAGCGCCGCCGCGACTTTGGCGGGCGCTGGACCGGCTGGATCAGCATCGGCGCCCTCAAAATGCGCGGCGTACAAATTCCACAACGGCTGCACGGTCGGATCGAATGTTCCATCGGTCAGACGATGCACGACCTCGGTTTCACTCAGCAGGCGCAGCAAGTCGGGCGGCGGATCATCAAGAACGGCGTCGCGATTAAGGCGGCAGAGCGCGCTATCTCGCCGGTAGAGACTAAACACCGTCTCAAGACGCCGCGCCTCGGCGACGCAGGCCGCGATCAATTGTTCCGCGCGTTGGGCGTCGGGGTGATAAAGCTGGATCTCGCAATCGGCGCCGAGCGCGACGCCTCGCCAGAGACGCAATTCCGAAGCGGCAAATCCGCGCCTCGCCGGCACAACGGCGAAGCCAGCGAATGTGGCGGCGATTTTGATGAAGCGGCGGCGTGATGCGATCAAGGCTCTCTCCAGAACAAACTATCGATCCCTACGCGAGAACAGCGTAACTGTGAGCAGCAGCGGCCCGACGATCCACGCCATCAGCGTCGCCAACAATGCCCAAGGAGAGAGCGACACCTGCGCCGAAACGCCGGCCATGCCAGCCAAGCGGCTCACCGAAGGGAAACTCGTCAGATTGAGCAGGCGGTAAGCGTCGGTGGGGTTGAGCAACAACATCGCGCTGACCGCGGCTCTCGACAGCACTCGGCCCTGGTCGGCGACAAGCGCGCCAAGGACGGCCATGTCGTAGAGCAGGACGAAAACCAGCCATATGGCGACGGCGGCCCCCGCTGCGGCGCCGCGATCGCGCACTAGGGCGGACACTAGGTAGCCCAAGGCCAGGAAGGCGCACCCAAGCAACACGGAGGAGCCGATCATCGTGGCGAAGGCCTGGATCGCTTCCGGCGTCGCCTCGGTTGCCGTCAATCCGACCACGATCCCGGCCAGACCGTAACCTAACACCGTCGCGAAGCAGAGGATGGCGGCGTGGCCGAGGAATTTGCCCAACAAAAGCTGTTCCCGGCTCAACGGATAGGTCAACAGCAACATCATCGTGCCGCGCTCCGTCTCCCCGACGATCGCGTCGAAGCCGAGCAGAAGGGCGATGAGAGGCAACAGGAAGATTGACAGGCTGGCCAAGCTGACCACCGTCACCTCCAGCGAGCCAACGCCAACAGTTCCGGTCGGCGCGCTGCCAAGAAAACTAAGGCTCAAGGCGAGCCCGGCAAGCAGCAGCGTGGTCGCCAGGACCCAGCGGTTGCGCGACGCCTCGCGGATCTCCTTGGCGGCCATAATGAGAATCGCGTTCATTGCTCAACCTCCCCGCCGAGGAAATGCGCGTAGAGATCGTCGAGGCCGGGCTCATCGATCTCCAAGGCGTCCGCAGGATCAAGGCGCGGCAGGAGCGTCTTCAGCACAGCCATTTTTTCGCCCGGCTCACAAACCCGCGTCACGCGTCCCTCTTCGATCTCCCGCCATTCGAGACCGAGATCCGGCGTGCCGTGGGCTGCGCAAACCGAAATTCGCACTGGCAGGCGCGCCAGGTTACGCAAGGCGGAAAGGCTGCCATCGGCGATCAGCGCCCCGGCGTTGAGGACAAGCACTCGATCGGCGTTGCCCTGTAGCTCGCTCAAGGCGTGTGATGACAGCAACACGGTGACGCCGCGATTCCGCAACTGCCCAAGAATCTCGTAAAATCTGCGACGCAAGGCGGGATCGAGACCGGTCGTCGGCTCGTCGAGGAAGAGAATGTCGGGCGACCCGATCAGAGCCTGGGCCAGTCCCAGTCTTTGACGCATTCCCTTGGAATAGGCGCCGATACGCCGATCAGCGGCGGCGGCCAATCCGACCCGCTCCAGCAAAGCCATATTGGCGCTGATCGGCTCGCCCTTCAATCGGGCGAAAAAGTCCAGCGCTTCACGTCCGGTGCTAGCCGGATGGAACGCAACATTTTCAGGCAGGAAACCAAGCCGCCGACGCAGCGTCGGCCCGCTGGAAACTGGGTCTATGCCCAGAACCCGCACCGCGCCGGCGGAGGGGCGCGTCACGCCGAGCATGAGCTTGATCAAAGTGCTCTTGCCGGCGCCATTATGGCCGACCAAGGCGACCGTCTTACCGGCCTCCAGCGCGAACGATACGTCGCGGACGGCGACATGCTCGCCATAGCATTTGGTCACGCCGACAAGCTCGATTGGCGAAGTCATGGCGCCGTCTCCCGGTCCGCTGCGGCCACATGCGGCGGCGCCATAAGCGGCGCGCTGTCAATCACGCCGCCGGGATGAAGGGCTGGAAATTGAGCTTGCGCCCAGCGCAAGGTCGTAACCGCCGGGCTGTTGAGCAGCAGCTTGGCCGCCGGGTTCATCCAGACGACTCGATCAACCAGGTCATTCGGCCGGTAGGCGACATCGGCGATGCCGTCTCCATTGAGATCGAACGCGGGGTTGTCGCTCCAGTAATTGCCCCGTCCCTGATAAGACCAGTCGAGCGCGCGCGTCCCGACATATTTCACCTGATTGCGGTTGTTGATGAAAGCGTTCTCGGTGATGACGTTATGTTCGGAGCCGGCGGTGAAATGGACGCCGATTTCACAACCCTCAAACCAGTTGCGTCGAAACTCATTGAAATTCGCGTTGTAGATGAAGACGCATTTCTCGCCGCCGTGAACGACGGCGTTCTCCTCTATCGTCGAATGATTGGCGTCGTTGAGCAATATCCCCTGGTCACGGTCGCCGTCCGAGCGGTTGCCCCGCACAATCAAATGATCAGAATACATCAGGGCCAAGCCGGCATGGTTGCCGTAAGAGCGGTTGAAGCTGACTTCGCTTTCATTCGTATACATGTAATGGATGGCGAAGCGCACGCCGTGAAGAACATTTCCGCGGAAGACATTCTTGCGGCTGTTGGTGACGAAGATCCCGTCTTGCCCCATGGTGATGTCATTGTCTTCGACGCGCGCGCCTGGCGCATTCCAGACGTACACGCCGTTGCCGGCTTCGCTTGTACGCAAATCATGCCGTCCACGGATGACGTTGTGCCGGATGATGCTGTTTTCGGCGCCCCACACCATGATGCCGATGAGATTGTCCTCGAGACGCAGGTCCTCGACCGTCGCGCCCTTGGCCGTCCGGCCGAGAAAAACGCCGGCGTCCATTTGCGCCAAATCGATGCCGGAATGGCGGATCGTCAGGTGCGAGAGACGCGCTCCTTGAGCCGTGATCTCGATCACGCGGCCCTTGCCGCCGCCATCGACCACGACGCCTGCTTGCCCCGTAAGCGTCACCGAGCGGGCGATTACGAGTGGTCCATGATAGACGCCGGGCGCCAATTCTACGATGTCGCCTGGCGCCGCCGTGGCAAGCACGCCGGTCAGTGTTTCGACAGTCGCCGACCGCTTCGCCGCCGCCGCTCCTCCCTGAGCGGCGGCGACAAAGGCTATGGCAAGAACGCAACCCCGGAACATCTTCCTCATGCGTGGGCTTCGACGATCATCCGGCCCGCCATCTCCATGTGCAGAGCATGGCAGAACCACTGGCAATAGTACCAGTTGACCCCGGGGCGATCGGCGGTGAACGTAACCGATGCGGTCGCCTGCGGGCTGATTTCCATGGCGATGCCGTAGCGTGTCAGGGTGAAGCCATGGGTCAGATTTTCGACCTCGTCCATGTTGGTGACGACGATCGTGACTTCATCGCCTTGCTTCACGGTGAAGTTGTCGACGCTGAAGACCGGCGCCATCGCCGTCATATAGACCCGCACTTTTTTCCCTTCACGGATGACCTTCGCGGCGTCTTCCAGAGTGACGCCATCCTTTTTTGCTTGCACGCGAGCGTGTTCCCAAAGCGGATCGTCGCGCTTGTAGATCCTGATTGGGTTGACCTTAGAGCGATGCACGATGCAGGCGTCGTGCGGCTCGGCGACGCTTGGACCGTCATGCATCAGCACCATCTGGTCGCCAGAGATGTCGATCAATTGATCATTATTGGGACAAAGCGGCCCAACGCTGAGGAAACGGTCCTTGGAGAACTTGTTCAGCGACAGCAACCACTTGCCGTCGGCCTCCTTGGTCTCACCCATCGAGGTGTGATTGTGCCCTGGCTGATAATGGACATCGAGCTTCTGCACGATGGGACTGATTTTTTCGCCCTTGAACGCACGGCGCGCCTTATCGATGTTCCACTTGACCACCTGGCTGTCGATGAACACCGTCGTATAGGCGTTGCCGCGTCCGTCGAAGGCGGTGTGTAGCGGCCCCAATCCAAGTTCCGGCTCAGCCACCACCACGTCGCGCGGTTTGATCTTATCATCGAAGAGGTCGTCGAACAGGGTGACGTCGAGCAGGCTGACCGTTGGCGAAAGCTTGCCGTTGATGGCGAGATGCTTTCCATCCGGTGCCATGTTGCAGCCATGCGGGTTGTTGGAAATCGGCACATAGCGCGTGTATGGCGAGCCGTGCCGACCGTCGACAACACGAGCGCCGCCGACTTCCTTGAAGGCGCCGGTTTTGATCGCCTCCTCGATCCGCTTGATGTTGAAGATGACCATCCAGTCCTGCGCGTTGGCGGTCATCTCCGCGGGGGTGACGCCGTTTTCCGAGTTATAACAGGTTGAGAACGCATATTTGCCGGTGTAATCAGCGTCGCAATTGTCAAGATTGCCATCGACCTGGACCTGCCAGGCGATCTTCATCGTATCTCCATCGATGGCGGTGAAGAAGTCCGTGTATTTCTTCGGATCGTCCGGCCCTTTCCCGTCATTCGGAACTGGCACGATGTGCTCGCCATTGGCGAAGACGTAGCCCGTCCGCGGATATTTCTGGGGCCGCAGCCCATGGATGTCGGTGACGTTCGGGATCTCGGTGATCTTGTCGGTCTTCATAATGTCGCAGCGAATGCGCGCCACCCGACAATTCGCCTTGTCGTTGACGAATATGTAACGGCCGTCGTAAGTGCCGTCGGTGAAGGACATATGTGGGTGGTGAAGGTCGCCGTTCTGATAGGCGCCGCCTCGATTCTTCAGGAAGGCCTGAGTCGCAGGCAGCAGTCCCTCGGTCAGGATGCGGCGGCTTTCATTGGTCAGTCCCCAACCGGTCGCGCTACAGCGGTTGAACACCGGGATGCGGGCGAATTCCCGCATCGACGGCAGGCCGAGAATGCGAACCTCGCCGGACTGTCCTCCGCTGAAGAAGGCATAGTATTCGTCAAGATCACCCGGCTTGACTTCCGCTTTGCTGGACGCCGTCGAGGCCGCTTGCGCCGAGCCGACGTCGAGCGCCCCGTGAGCTCCGAGATCGAAACCGGCGACGGCGCCGCCCCCGGCCAGGGCCGCCGTCTTGGCCACGCCGCCCAACAGGTTGCGGCGATTGATTTTTGGGAATTCGGTATCAGACATAGTGATCACTCCTCGGTTTTTGGCGGTGTGGTTTCGGGGGAGACCACGGTCGGGGGAACATTGGGCCGGAGGCGGCTAGCCAGAATCGGGCCTTGAGCGGCGATGCGTTCTTTTTTCAAACGCAACTGAATCATGTGCGGACAGAGATGGTCATCCCGGTACAGCACCTGACAATGCAGGCATTGAATGCATTCATTGGGATTGATGTGGCCTTCTGGATGGATGGCGTTGACCGGACATTCGAAGGCGCAACGGCCACAAGGCGAGCCGCACTCCTTGTATCGCCTCAGCCAGTCGAACATCCGCATGCGGCCGGGTATGGCCAGCGCGGCGCCCAGTGGACACAGGTAGCGGCAATAAAACCGATCGATGAACAACCCCGGCGCCAGCATCAGCACAGCGAAAGCGACGAAGCTCCACTCGCGCATGAAATGCAGAACGATCGCGGTTTTGAACGGCTCGACCTCCGCCGCCCGTTCGGCAAGCGACAGATCATGGAGCGACAGGCCGAACAAACCTAAGAACAGCATATACTTGAGCGGCCAGAGTCGCTCATGCAATCCCCAGGGCGGCGTGATTTTCGGCAGATTGAGCCGCGTGGCGGCCATGCCGACGAATTCCTGCAACGCGCCGAACGGGCACAGCCAGCCGCAAAAGGCTCCGCGCCCCCAGAACAGCATTCCCACGGCAACCGCCGTCCACAGAATGAAGACCAAGGGGTCCATGAGAAAATGGTCCCAGCGGAAGGCGCCGCTCATCAAGGATCCGGTAAAGGCGAAGACATTGACGATTGAAAGCTGGGAGTGAGCGTACCAGCCGAGCCACAACAAGGTAAAGGCGAGAAAGCCTAGTCGTAATCTGAGGAACAGCGTCGGTCGTTTGGTCAACCAAGATTGAAAGAAGAAAATCCCGGTCAGGATGGCGAGCGCGCTGCCGAGGATGGCGATGTCGACGGCTCGCGCACGCCATACCGCCAGCCATATGGCCGCCTCGGATGGCGGCTCGGCGAATGTCACTGACGCCATGGCTTCCGCCCGCTTTACCAAGTATTTTTCAGGTAGGCGGTATTCAACATCGAAAGTGACGAAGGCTTTTTCTAGCGCTCCCGTCGCGCGCTGGACCAGTAGCTGAATTCTCCAAGGCTGGGCGGGATCAAAATTTTGGCCTTCGGGCAAAATGAACAGACCGATCTCGTCAAAATGAGGAGCGTCTTGCGCCGCCAATTCACCGATCCGGCGATAATCCCGATCATGAAAACGAATCGTGGAATCCGCCTGAATAAGAACGATGCGGTCGAAAATACCGCCGCGAACATAGCCGGAGCCTTTCCATGAATAGCGTCCGATTCCGGCGATCAACACCGCTTGTTGGCCGGCCTTAAGGCGCGCGGCTAGGCTCGCGTATTCGGCGTCGCCCAACAGGCTTCTGCCGATCGCGGGCACGCTCACCGGGGCAACATAAAGGTCAATGAAGGAGCCTTCTTCGCCTTCCGACCCTCGAGGCGGCTCTGGTCGCGCGGCTGCCGCTGCGTTGCCGCTTCGCTCAAACGCCGTGTTGACCTCGTCTACGCGGAGACTGAGTCCCCGAACCGAACCGTCGCCGAGGAGCGTTCGCCAATCTTCGATTACGCCCGCGGTCGGATCCATCTTTAAGGCGGCTTCGGGCGGTTTTTCGGCTGGCGCGCCGGATAGTCTTTGCGCAACTTTCAATTGAGACCGCGTGATGCTGTCGCCAATCACCATCATACTAACGGTGGCGCCGCTGACGATGTCGACTGGAGGTTTTTCCCGTAGTCGGCCGATGTCGCGCACGTTCGCGCCGGCATAGCCGTCGATAAAGGCGCGCACCTTGGACTCGGCGATGCCAATGAGCACGATCGGCTCATGATGCTCGACGAGTTTGAGGCCAGTTAACGTTCCATCAGGGGTCATGCCAATGAGGATGTTGATGGGCTTACCCGAATAGCCCGTGGCGTCGACCCAATCGCTGTTGAGCCACACATATCCAATCGCCCGCGAGCCGGCGAAGGCTGTTACGAGCGTCGGCTTGCCCTCCCGCGCTCCGAAACGGTCCGCTCCCGGCACAAGCTCCGCGGGCTTCGCCTTCGCGAGATATTCGCCGAACCGGTCATCAGCCCTTGCCCCCATTGCCAGCACCGCGAAGAAGGCAACCGCAATAAGGTATCTAAAATACCGAATTATCCTCACCTCCCACCTCCGCGAGCG
Organism: Hyphomicrobium sp.; assembly: GCA_036560245.1. Lineage (GTDB taxonomy): Bacteria > Pseudomonadota > Alphaproteobacteria > Rhizobiales > Hyphomicrobiaceae > Hyphomicrobium_B. Next base: position 3,660 of record DATBRP010000001.1, on the reverse strand, counting down.
CTGCCGACAGTCCCCGCTGTTACACCAACTTCTCCGAATCGAAAACGATTATCTCCTGTTTGATACAAATTTCGACGTGACCCATAGCCGCATATATAATACCCATATGATGACGCGTGTATAACGGAACCTTGGGGCGGGAGTGACGATGAAGGCGAGAAGCTGGACGCAGGCGAGTTTAATGGCGGCTGCCGCCGAGTTAGAACGCCGTGACGTTGATCGTTACCGGGAGGCGGTGCTTCTTGTTGCGCGCCGCAACGACGACATAGCGCGCCGTCTCGAAGGCCTGATCGCGGATAAGACTTTGCATCTCCAGGCAATCCTCGAATGGGGCGCTAATGTCGACGAAGCTCCGATTCCGGACATGTCCGCGCTGCTGGATTTTCCGATTGATCCACGCCTTGGCGACGAAGATTGGGCCGATCCAGCCTTGCTCAGCCCTTACCTTGTTTTGGCCAAAGCCACGGCCGCGAATATGCGCGTGTTTCGTTTCTACTCATACGTCGCCGCTGAGGCGGCCGACCCTGCGGTAAAATCCCTGGCCGAATCATTCGCTCGCGAGGAATTGGCGCGCGCGAACAAATTGAGGGAGGTGCGGCGGCTCGCGTGGCGCCAGGAAGATCGGCAGCGGGCGCGGTGGCATGATTTGCTGGGGTGGTTCAGCGACGACGTCAAAGCCGCCGATGTCACGGCGGCGATCGAGGCTCACGCCGCGGCCCAGATCGAAAAATTGGCCGCCGATGCGGTGACCCCTCCGGCGGAGGCGAAAAAGCTTCGCGAGGCTGCGCATATTCTCCGGGTCTCGGCGCGGCCGGCGCCCAATCTCGCTGACGACGTCGCCGAGATCGTCTTCACCCCGCTGACAGCGAGTTCGTCGGTTGATCGCGCCCGCCAGCTCTGCCAACGTCTATTCGATATATCCACCATGGTCGCCAAACACGCGCCAAGCGAAGCCATCATCAGACTCGCTCAAAAAACCGCCGCCACCTTGGTTTCGGCGTTCGAAAAGCTCGGTCCGGCCGGGCCGGAATGACAGTCGAGTTTCCGTCTCGGCGCGCGTCGGCTTGACTGAATACGGTTGAGGTAGCTGTAGATGGGGTCGTCGCAGAATCTTCCTACGCTAAAGGTCGATGCGCAACCCTGTCGTCATTCGTTTGAATTTGGCAACTGGGTTACGCAACAAGAATTGTCTGATCTTCCACTCGGAGGCCCATCTTTTGCGCAAACGAAGCTTCCGTAATACGCTGATATTATACTGATTACTGCTTAGCATAGGATTTTGGGAAAGCTCTCTCATGACCTCTCCTTGGGGCAAATCGCGTGGGCAAGGCACAGCGCAACCGAGAGCGTACTCGGGGCTTCGAGCGTCAGGCAGAAACCCAGAATGCAGCGTGAGAACACATCGACAAGGATCGTAAAAGGTAAGCGCGCCCGACAAAGGCACCGGCGCCATCGACAATCTCGACAAACTGGATATCGGTCGGCGTGTGGTCGATTTGCCTCACCGCGAGCGGCCGGGGCGCGCTGATGTAACCGGGCCGCGGCTTGAGCCGGCGCAGGTGGTTCGGATTGGCCGAGCGTTGCTTGGCTATTTCCTCGGGCGAGAACAAGGAGGCGGCCCGCGCGCGGATCGCGACATAAGAAGGCGGCCGCAACCCAGCTGCCTCGCAGCGCGCCCTGATCTCGTCGACCACCGGGGCCGGAGGCGGCGCCTCGAGGATCAACCATTGCTCCCGCAGTGTCGCGGCGATGATCGCCTCGGCGTCGTCGGCGAGCCGCTTGCGACGGGTGGCGCCTTTGCGGGACAGCAACGCCGAAACCGTCCGCTCGCGCCGATATCGCGCGAGGAGCGTATGGACGTGCCGTGTCGACAGCTGCAGTTCTCCGGCCGCGCGAGCAATCGCGGCACTGCGCGGTCCCGACGCGTCCAGCACTTTGTCCAGTTCGCGGGCGACCCGCTTGGCGCTCAGCCAATTCTCGTCGTCGAACGGTCGCGCTGCCGTCGCTCCGCGCAGGATGCGCGAGTTGAAGTGCCGCAAGAGATGGTTCCCGGATTGAAGTTTTTAGGCAAAAGAGCGGCCCAAATAACGGGCGAAGCTGAAGAAATAGTTACGTTCCATCTTGTTGAAGTTCTTAATCAAAACCGACAATCATAGAGCGCGGCGGCACCGGTCCCGGATGTTTCGCAAGTCATTGAAAAAAGATAGCATGATTTGCATAACGGAAGCTATCTCGCGCTTCGCCCCCGTCTGCTGGCACGAGGCGCAATTGAAGGCATGACCAACGATAAGTACTGCTTATCGATGGTCATCAAACCAATGCTTGACCAAGGCAAAAGAATAGCCGATTCTGCCCAGAACGGTCGCCTCGTTCGCCCCAACGCCCGGAACCGGCGTCGGCGTTCCCTCTATATAGGCGCCGCGGCCGCCCGAATTTCGATCCGGAGAAACCGCTCAAGGAACTCCCATGTCGCTGACCGTGAAAATCGGCGAAGCCAAAACAAGGCTTTCCGAACTCCTCGCCAAGGTCGAGGCAGGCGAGGAAGTGGTCATCGCCCGCGGCCACGAGCCGATCGCGCGCCTGACCCGCGTGCCCAAGGCCGACGATTTTGCGGCGCTCGTCGCCGAGGTCAAAGTCGTCCGCGCCAGGCGCGCCAAGACCACGCCCGAAGAACTCATCGCCTGGCGCGACGAAGGGCGGCGCTACTAGATGGCGATCGTCGTCGACGCCTCGCTCGCCGCCGCCTGGTTCCTGCCCGACGAGCAGAACGACGCGGCCGACCAGGTCATGGCGGAGCTGGACAAGAATCCCGGGCGGGCGCCGTCGCTGTTCTGGTTCGAGACCCGCAATCTGTTTCTCGTCGCCGAGCGTCGCGGCCGGCTGCAGCCCGGCGAGGCGGCGACGACGATGGCGCAACTGCGCGGCTTTCCGATCCTCGACGAGGGAACCGGAAACGACCGGCTCGTCCTGGCGCTCGCCGAGCGGTATTGCCTGTCCGGCTATGACGCGAGCTATCTGGCGCTGGCGCTTTCGCAAAATCTGCCGCTGGCGACGCTGGACACAAAGCTTGCCGCTGCGGCGCGCGCGCAGGGCGTCGGAGTTCGCGGCGTTGGAGCCGAGCCGTGACCACAGGCGACGATTTTGCGATCGACGCGCTCGCCGGATTTTTGCCGCTCGCCGCGTGCGATCGCTTGGCCGAGACGCTGACGCCGGCTGAAATCGACACGCTGACGCATCTCGCCAAGACCGGCACCGGCCCGAACTCGCTTCGGGCGCTCGCTTCCGATCTCGCCTATCTCGAGGCCTGGGCGCGCGCTTCAACGGATGCGCCGCTCGCATGGCCGACGTCGGAAACGACGGTGCTGCGCTTCATCGCCCATCATCTGTGGGACGAGGAAGAGCGCGAGAAAAATCCCGAGCATGGCATGCCGCAAGAGGTCGCCAAGGTCTTGCGCGCCCAAGCTCGCCTGAAATCGACTGGCCCGCATGCGCCGGCGACGGTGCGGCGTCGCCTCGCCTTGTGGTCCAGCCTGCATCGCTGGCGCGGGCTCGAAGGACCGTTCAGCGCTCCTGCGATTCGCAACGCGCTGCGTCTCGCCATTCGCGCCGCCGATCGGCCGCGCGCGCGCAAAAGCGCGTCGGCGATCACGCGCGACATTC